>JBGSIY010000001.1:0-3088 GCA_041742275.1 Pirellulaceae bacterium
GCTACCCACTTTTTGAATGCTACCCACTTTTTGAATGCTACCCACTTTTTGAATGCTACCCACTTTTTGAATGCTAGCCTTATTTTGCATGCGTGGGGGTATGAACGGGTGGCCAGACGGTGGCCGTTTAGAGGGCAGCGATTATCCGCCTTTTTTGGTCAGCGGGGATGATGGATTTTCTTCCAGGACCCCTTGGGCCTGAGGCCACGCCAGGAAGCCTTCGATTACCATCCACAATTGCAACAATAGTGTGGCCGCTCCGAATCCAACCAACAGCCAATCACCCTTGCCCACCCAACCGGTCAGCTGCCATGACAGTGCCCATGCCGGAACCAGCAACATAGCCAACATGGGGATGGCCACGATATACCACGCGTGTCGCCGCCGCCATAAATAGAACGCGATGACCATCAAGGCCAACCCGGCAAGAAGCTGGTTCGTAGCCCCAAACAGCGGCCACAGCACCGTCCCTCCTTTTCCTGGTTCACCCAACACCACGCCGTCCTCTACGACGAGACTGGGCCCGCGCATCATGGCCAGACTCAACCCTAACACCACCGCCAAACCGGTCGCGGCGTATTTGTTGACCAGGGGCTTCAATCGCAAATTGGCCGCCAACTCTTGAATGACATAGCGTTGCAAACGAGTCGCCGAATCCAAAGTCGTTGCGGCAAAACACGCGACCAATGTCGCGATAATCCCCACGCCAAAGCGCAAGGGGAGCCCCAAGGTTGTCAAAAAATTGGCGGCCCCCTCGACAAATGCCCCCACCGTATCCCGTAAGCCAAACGAATTAAAATCACTCGTCTGACGATATCGAGTCCGCCAGGCTTCGTTGCCCACGATGTGCTCTCCACTCTCATCCAACCGCGCGACATACACGCCATCGACATTTTTCTCATGCAACCCCATCCCAACTCCTGCCGTGCAAGCCAGAATCACAATCACCGCCAATGCCCCCTCCAGCAACATCGAACCATAGGCTACAAACTGCGCGTCACCTTCGCCCGAAAGTTGTTTGCTGCTGGTGCCGCTGCTGACCAAACACTGAAATCCACTGCAGGCACCGCAAGCGACCGTGATGAATAAAAACGGAAACAGGGGGGGCGTGTTGGTTGGCAACTCGGACCAGGGAACCACCGCGGGTGTTGTGCCCGCCAATTCCGCTCGTCCCGTCAAACCCGCAATCGCCAGTCCCGCGACCAATAGCACCAACGCCACCAAAAGTTGATGACTGTTAATGTAGTCCCGCGGTTGCAACAACAACCAAACCGGCAGCACCGAGGCGAAAAAGCAATAGACCATTAACATCACTGTCCAAGCCACGGTGGGATTGACCAACGGCAAGGACGACAAAACCGTTTGAGAACCAATCAACAAATCGACTTGGCCATCCCAACGATTGGCCTCTGTCCCCGCCGTCTGAATGGTGCGAACGGGAAAATATTCGACTCCGACATAGATGGCTCCATAGAGGATGACCAATGCAATGATCGAAGGAACCAACAAGTCACCTTGGCGTCGATAGGCCCAATACCCAAAAATCATCGCCAAAGGCATCGCAATCCAGACCGATAATACCGTTTCGGGATAGATGGCAAAAATCGTGGCGATCACCAGTCCAAAAATCGCCAACACCACTGTTAAACTAAAAAACAAAATCAACAAAAACAACAGCCGCGCGCGACGATTAATCAACCGGCCCGCAACCTCACCGATCGATTCACCGCGATTGCGCAACGACACCACCAAGGCGCCAAAATCGTGTACGGCGCCGATAAATATGCTGCCAAAAATCACCCACAGCAATGCCGGCAACCATCCCCAAAAAACCGCCAACGCCGGCCCGACAATCGGCCCCGTTCCTGCAATACTTGTGAAATGATGTCCAAAAACCACCGACCGCTTAGACGGAACAAAATCGACTCCATCCTCTAACTGCCGGCTGGGTACCTCCGCAGCAGGATCGATATGAAAGATTCGACGGGCCAAAAACCGACCGTAGGTAAAATAGGCGAGAATAAAGCCAAAAAAGGAACCGACGGCTATCAAAAAAGTACTCATGTCGTTTGTCTCAACCCAGTCGACCTTGTGGTGCCAAAAAAGAACCCCGACGCATTCGGTCCTATTCTACTACGAATTTTTGCAAGAATAGCCTCCCGTCGCTCAAAGATATGGGAAGAAGCTCTGAGTAAGTTTCCCGCGTCAAATCGAGCCCCCCATCTGTCGGCGTGGGCTAGTGACTACGTTTAATACCAAGGCAATCTTGAGTTTCCGCTCGCTGGCGTCAAGCCCTTTTTGTGTGCCGCATATGTGTGAATAACATCCGCAGGGTGTTAGTCCATTTTTGCGTTAATCAAGTTAAGCAACGCGGCCAACGCCGTTCGGCAAATTACTGAAGCCCTGAATTTTGCACGGTTCAAACCAGAACGTTGGCCAGACGTATTGGTTCCCGATCCAGGGGGCAAGGATACTCCATTGGGCATGGCGACTACAGAACTCATTGAGCACAAGAAATTGCACTTCTCCATCGATTTCCTGCAGCGAAATTTGTCACCGCGCGGCTTCTCACCTAGTCTGTGAATTTATCAACACCTCAGATAATTGTGTCGTCGTTTGCTCCGCAAACGATACGATAAAGTACGCTTCGTTCGCGAAGCGAACGACGACTATCAAAAATTCACATCCTAACCGCGCAGCATTTCATCCTGCATTTTTTCAGTCGGCAGTGGTCGCAGTCGGTTCTTGAGTTGCCCATAACAAATCATCCAGCCAAGGCACGAGCGCTGGCCCAAATGAACAAGCGTTAGCCTAACTGGGCCACGATCTCGTCGCTAATTTCAAAATTGGCCGAGACATTTTGGACGTCGTCATGGTCATCGAGTGCTTCAATAAAGGCCAGCACTTCTTTGGCCTGTTCCAGATCGAGGGGAACCGTGTTTTGGGGAATGCGAGTGACTTGTTTGCTTTCACATTCAATTCCGGACCCTTCTAACTGGACAGCGCCATTTTTTGTTGAGGGGCTGAGTGTATGAGTGTATGAGTGTATCAGAGTTGGGTTTTTGGCGGTACAGATTTGATTTTCAGT
>JBGSIY010000002.1:0-1606 GCA_041742275.1 Pirellulaceae bacterium
CAGGCAATGATTTGGGGCGTTGGAGTCAGTTTTCCCGTACTGTCAGTTTTTGCCAGCAAAACAGCCTCGGCAGTTTTGTAAGCTTGGCGCTGCAGTCTAAAATCTCTACCGACTTTTTGGAAGAAATCTATTGTCGCACAGTGTACGAAAACGCAATTGAGGGATTGGCGGAAAAGCACACTGTTCTAAGAGAATTCACAAGGCAAAAACACGACGAAGTGCGTCAAGCTTTTCAGTCGGTTGATCGCAGCGTTATCGAATTGAATAGGCAAGAGATATGTTATCGCCTGTCGACCCGGGAACCTCCAGTGGGTAATAGCAAGGGGCGAGTTGGCGAATATACGGAAATGAGTTTGATTCGACACGAAATCAATAAACAGAAGAAGCTATGCCGCATTCGCTCGTTAATGCAACGCGCTGGCACTTCAGTACAAACGTTGAAACCATGCTTCATGATGAGCCCGCTTTCGGTAGCGCAGTATCTTGCTCCTGAATCCATGAGTTTCGATTTAGTCATCATGGACGAGGCATCTCAGATCAAGCCCGAAGATGCACTGGGTGCCATATTGAGGGCCCGTCAAATCGTAGTTGTTGGCGATCCAAAGCAGATGCCGCCTACCAGTTTTTTCGATCGCCAAGATGAAGATGTGTCTGAAGAAGAAGCGACGCAAATGGATAATACCGAGTCGATTTTGGAGGTAGCCAGCAAAGCCTTTCAGCCTATCAGACGGTTGCGTTGGCACTATCGCAGCAGACACGAACAACTCATTCAGTTCTCCAACGAGAGATTTTACGAACAGGATTTAGTGGTTTTCCCCTCGCCCAGCACAGATGCGGGAAAATTGGGTGTTTTTCTGGAATATGTGCCAGATGGGATGTTCAAGAATCGTCAGAATGAACAGGAAGCCACTCGCGTTGTCGATGCCATTATCGAACACGTTGGCAAGTACCCTTCTGAATCACTCGGTATTGGGACAATGAACATTAACCAGGCGCGACTGATCGACGACTTGCTGGAAAAACGGTGCGAATTGGATCCTCTTTCTAGGCAGTTGCTGGAGGCGTTTAATGAAGGTCACCAACATGAAAAGCTATTCATTAAGAACTTGGAAAATCTTCAAGGTGATGAGCGAGACGTCATCATCATTTCCTTCACATACGGACGCGATCCGCAAAGCGGCAAAGTTGCAAACCGATTTGGCCCTCTGACAAACGCCATGGGATGGCGTCGTTTTAATGTGTTAATCACCCGTGCTCGACGACGACTGCTCGTAATCTCTTCCATGAAACCAACCGATATTTTGGGGGGCCCAGACCGAAGTAGAGGTGTGAATGCCATGCGAGACTTTATCAGTTTTTGCGAGTCAAAATCCATTCCAGAACGCTGGATTGATTCTGGTCGGCAACCAGATTCCGAGTTCGAAGAATCGGTGGGCAAGGTAATCAGCGGCATGGGGCTCAACTACGTACCGCAGGTTGGGGTAACGGGCTTCTTTATCGATATTGGCGTCCTGTCACCTGGCTCCTGCCAAGACTATATCTTGGGAATCGAGTGTGACGGCGCAACTTACCATTCTTCGAAATCTGCTCGCGACCGCGACCGGCT
>JBGSIY010000003.1:0-5883 GCA_041742275.1 Pirellulaceae bacterium
AGCTCCATGGCGATGAAGGCAATTCCGACCATAAACAAAATGACTTCCAGGATCCCCGCCGTTCCTCCCATAAAACCACTCCAGAAAAACAACAATGCACAAGTGCCTGCCACCACAGCTCCGACTCCAATGCCGGGTGCGGACAACTCCAAATACAAAGCCAAAAATCCGATCACCACGAGGACTCCCGTGATCAAAGGATGACTCAAAAAACTTGCTACCGTATCGATCGTTTTATAACGCAGTACCAACCAATCTTCCGTGATCACGTTTAGATGCTTGGCCAACTCTTCGCGATTCTCCACATTGGCCGAAGCCAACCCTAACTCCAGGGCCCGTACGCCCGTGATCTCTAAGAATCTTTCGGCGCCGCTCTCTCGTATCATTTCCCACGGCGCCTCAGGAGGGTTCGGGGCTTCCAAGCGATGATTTACAAACTCACGCTTGCCCGCTTCATCGATTCGTGTATAGACGGCGACATCTTTATCAATCATGGACTCCATAATTTCAGGCGAACGGGATTTCGACTCTGCCAAGGCCCTCCCAAAGGCGACAACGTCCGACTGAATCTTGGCCGGCACGAGGCGGAAAGCAAACAAATTCGGATCTTGGTAGATTACACCGATGTCTCCCAATCGCATTTCTGGGGACAAAACAATTTCATCACATCCAAATGAAATCAGCGCAGCCCCACTCAATGCCTGACTTTTGGAAAATGCGACCGTGTACGCCCAATCGATATCGCGCAACGTCTCAGCGATCTCATAACTTTCGACCAAAAGTCCCCCTGGACTGGAAATGTCCACCACAATCAAATCGGCGCGATGACGCCGGGCTTGGGCAACCCGGTTATGAAAATAGCGCAACATACTGCCCGTAATAGGCCCATGCAGCTCAATGATCACCGGTCGTGAAAACTCCGCAGGTCGCTCCTGCAATTTGCTGGGAACTTTTTGTCCCCAACCCACTTGCGGAACCAAACAACAACCCAAAATCATCCACAGGCACCAGCCATAACCCGCGAGTCGCCAGGGCCCCAAACAATTAGGGGGAACCGTGGTGCAAAAATTCACTGTTTTTTGGCTCATGCGTGATCCGCTAGCTAGAGAAGGGATTGGTTTAGACAAAAAAAACGATACCGGATAAATTGATTTCCTTAGGCAAAATTATGGCAGAAAACAATGGGAATCGAAATCACGGCTAATGCTTTTTTTGAGCACGCTGGCCAAACCTTCACCACGAATCGAAGCCCCAATTTGCCCAACTGCGAGAAATCACAACCGAGAACGCCATGCTTGATGACGCCAAGTTTAATGCGCAATGTTTAATAAAGTGATCTCCCGCGGCGAATGGAGCAACCAAGATGTACTCAGGATAAATGGACTTCAGGTTATCCACGATTTTTTTTTGATGATCATCAATTAAAGCCTAGAGCTTTCCGGCAGAAAACCATTCGTGGCAATTCGCCGTTTCTTGGGCAATTTTTGATTGGCATCACGAAAACGGTGGGGAGAAGGGCAAAATTGAATTGAGAGAAATTGGCACGAGAAAAATTGCCTAAAGTAAACAACAAGTTTGGGAAACGGGGTTAAAAGGAAGAGATCGGAAAAACCAAAAATTAACGTTGGGACTTGATTTATTTGCCCCAACGAACCCAGCTGAATGAGACTCATGGGATGTTGGTATTTGAATAGAATCTCAACCTCTTACAGACTCAATGCTGTCCCAGCCTTGTCGGGCGAGTCCCCAATGGGTTGGAAAAAGCAGACTTAGAACAAAAGACGGGGCGAAGGAAGTTTCCGCGACGGACCGCAGAACCCCTCCGCTCACCTAGCAAAGATTCTTTAATTTTTTGGCGAAGGACTCGCCGGAAGTAGGTCAGGGATGACTCGTACAATTCGTTTGCTGCTGCCATTGTGGGCTTGGTTGATTCCAGTGATTTTATGGGGACAACCACAAGCCTATTTCTTCACAATGTCCGGCTGTGCTCCCTGCAAACAGATGGAGCCTGAAATCGATTTATTGATTTCCAAAGGCTATCCCATCACGAAAATCGATGCGGCCCTGCAACCGCAATGGAGTCAGCGATTTGGGGTGACGTCAACACCTACCGTTGTTATTGTTGTCAATGATCAGATCGTACGGAAACAGTCGGGAATCCTCGACGCCGGGACCATCGCCAGTTGGATCAACTCGCAATCAGCGTCACTAACGGCGGCCAACGACTCAGCCAACGCAACCGCAGCGACGTCAAGGACCGATCCAAATGCCCTGGGCGGATCAGGCATGCCACAGAGCGATCGCATTGCCGATGATTCAACCGGCGACACAGTTCATCAGGGAACGCGCGTGCCCGCAGGGGAAATCGAAACCGCGGCCATGCAAGCCACGGTGCGGATTCGTGTGGAAGACGCCGAGGGTTTTTCTTTTGCCACGGGGACCGTCATTCATTCCTACCAAGGCGAATCGTTGGTTTTGACTTGCGGCCACGTGTTCCGAGAAAATCAAGGTCGTGGAAAAATATCGGCCGAGGTCAATTGGCTGGGTGATTCCCCCAAACGGGTGTCAGGAGAACTGATCAGCTACGACAGTGATGCCAATGACGTCGCCTTGATTGCTATTTATCCCGGGTTTGATATTCCACCGGCGAGATTGGCTGAAGAGGAATTCACTGTCGCTGCGGGTGACGAAGTCTTCAGTATTGGTTGCGATTTGGGAGAGCCGCCCACCATTCGCAGAACCCAAATTAAAAATCAAGCGACTTATGACGGAGCGAAGAAATATGACATTGTTGGGCGGCCTGTGGTCGGACGCAGCGGAGGCGGATTGTTTACGCCCTCCGGTTACTTAATTGGCGTTTGCAATGCAGCCGCCGTTCACGAGGATGAAGGAGTCTATTCTTCGATCAACAATATTTATCATGAGATTGGACGAGCGGGATTGGTGCACGTCTTTCGAGGAGCCACCCAACAGCTCGCAAGTCCACCGCCGCCAAGCCCAGAATTATTGGCTTTGGCAGCTGAAGTCCGAGGTGACGTCGTTACGGGATCAAGAGCAAATGATTCTCCAGCACCTCGCTTTGACGCCGAACAGTTGTTGGCAGGCAACCGCTCGGCTCCTCCCGTCGGCATCACACCTGTGGGCTACGCTCGACCCGATTCGCCCCTCCCCCCATTGGACACGGGTAATTCTTCGCATCCAGTCGAAATGGAAGCCATTGTGGTCCTTAGATCTAAATCCAATCATTTAGAAACCCGCACGATTGTTGTCGATCGCCTGCCCCCGGAGCTACTCAGTCAGCTGGAAAAAGCAGGCAGCATAGGCAATTTGGAGCCAGCCCCTAACAAGCCCCAACCGACACTGAACGATATGGCTCGACTTCGACGCGAAATGCCCGAATTAATGGCGGAGCAGAAAAACGATGAGCGTGGGACATTGCGGGCTCAATCCTGGAAATAAATTAAAAAAAATCGACTTTTCTCGGAACAAACGGAACTCTACCCGCGGGCGGAGGTTCATTCCAAGATCGTAAACACGAGGTGGACAAATCCCGCTGCAGGATTTTATGCCTTAATGGGACGGACGCTCCAGATGACAGTGGCCTGTGGTTTCTAGGCCGTTTTCTGACGTGCATTCGCGACAAAAACAAAAGACAAATTTAGGTTAGAAGTTTTCCGAGGAGTTGACTCATGGGTTGCAAACGCGTGTTTTTGAGTGGATTTGCTGTGGCGATCGCCCTTTCGGCATCGAGCCTTTTTGCTCAAGGCGGGCCGGGTCAGCGCGGCGGTTTTGGCGGTGGAATGTTTGGTAACAACAACCTGATGCTGCTGACGAATCCCAGCGTCCAAAAAGAGCTAGACATTGTTGATAGCCAAATGAAAGATCTCGAAGATCTACAAGCCGATATTCGGTCGACCATGACCGAACTTTTCGAAGAAATGCGAGGCGGCGATGGTGGCGATCGTCAGCAGATGTTCGAAAAAATGCGAACGAAAATGGAAGGAAAAATGAAGGATATGGAAGCTGATCTCGGTGAAATCTTAGCTCCGGATCAGTTGCGACGCCTGAAACAATTAGGCATTCAGCAACAATCCCGAGGCCGTGGGGGTGCGGGGACAGGTTTGTTGGACAACGACCAACTGAAAAAGGATTTGGGAATTACCGAAGATCAAGAAGCGAAAATGCGGGAAGAAGCTGAAAAGGCTCAGGAAGAACTAAGAAAAGAAACAGCAAAATTGCAACAAAAAGCACTCGATCGGGTGTTGTCGGTTCTCTCTGCTGAACAACGCTCTCAGTACAAAGAAATGGTGGGCGACCCCTTCGACTTTGGTGCTGGAGGTGGCATGTTTGGCGGTCAAGGTGGTCGCGGAGGCCAAGGTGGCGGGCGCGGTCAAGACGGCGGACGAGGTGGCCAAGGCGGTGGACGAGGTGGCCGCACTGATTTTTAATTTGTGAATTTATGGGTCGAGGCAATGACCGGAACTCATTGCCTCGATTTTTTTTGGGGTTGGCTCGCTTGCATGGCAAGCGTCCCCGAGTTGAGAAGAGCAGGCCAAACTTCTTACGAGGTTCTCGTCTCGCCCGTTTACAAAAATGCCCGTTTATATTTAGCGAATTCGATCTCCTTAATCAGGTTCCTAGACGTTAGCAGAAGCTAACGGCCGAATCACGTTGATTACATGATCAACTTGATGTTGCCCGTGATCTTTGGCGGTCTGTGGTCCCATTTTTTTATGGGTGGCGGCTAAGCGAATGCGTTTATTCGATGACCAACACGCTTTGGGTTTGATGTGTTACAACCTTTGAGTTACAAACTCTGGGGTAATGCACCGGAGTGTTGGACCCCGCCCACTTTGGAAAGTAAGTATTCTCAAAATGCGAAACGAACGCGGAAATAGATCCGTTGTCGTTGACACAAAAAATATGCTTGGTCAGGAAAATTTAATTGGCCAGATAGACTGGCGAAATTAATTGGTTTCGTTAGACCGACGCTGTTTTGTTGCGATCCGTCACGTTTGCGACCGATTCCGAGGAACCGAAAATCGTCACAATGGTCATCCTTGGAGAATGTCTGCGGATCCAACCGAAGACAATTAAAAGGACAGACCTTTTTACTCAAAGTCGGCAGAGGATTTTGGCGATCAAAATAAGGTTCGGGATGAAAAGACCGAACAAATGTTACCTGGTATATAGAACCGAATAAAAGGACAGGCGTTTTCATCCCGACACAATTTCGTTGTGGACTTATCGATTTACAGGAAGTGGGATTGATCGGCGCGGCGATGAATGTCGAAGGAACTATAGGGGCATTTCCGCGGTGTTAGCGACTGTGGCGTGTGAATTCGCGATATAAAAGCCGAATTGGACCGCGGCAGGAGTGAAAGCCGGAAGAGACGTCAACGATGGTCTGCGCATCGGGAGGCAAGCTGGTTGAACAGCCATGCGAACCGATGATCCCGACTTGATTCGTCGGGGGAAAACTATTTTAGTTTTTTTAAAAAATAAACCAGCAATCCTGTTCGTTCATCCGACAGGTAGACGACTAGACAGTTGGGGCCGGAATTGAGAACGCGACCATGTCTCTCGTGCGTTAGCACTTGGGATTAGCTCCGTGGAATGAGGCATTGGGTCCGTAGGGGACGGTCCAGAAAAGTGAACCAGGAACCGTGGGGGGGTAGTTCATCGCCGGGGAGTCGATCAGACTGAAGTTTATCTGGCGTTAATGTCGAGGGGCGATTATTTCACGCGAAAGAAAGCTATCATCAGCTGAAAAAAAGATGTAGAAAAACTAAAGTCGCGAAAAGAAAAGCAGACGAATAAGGTGGGCGATTTATTTGAACATTGAGCCAAAGATTTCGAAACTTTTCGACTGGAAGCAGGTTT
>JBGSIY010000004.1:0-1990 GCA_041742275.1 Pirellulaceae bacterium
GAACAATTCCTGTGGAACAGGCCCGTTACAAAATCTAGTTTTTTATTTGCCGGAACGTACTTCCGGACAATTACTACGGTTCTCCAGGAGTTCCATCAAAAAGCGAACTCCCGACAGGAAAAACAGTGACGGAGTCACCAAAACGGCATTAAACTGGAGTAAGGAAACCCAACTTGTAGCGTCCAAAATGTGCGTTACACGTTTTCCATTTGGTTCGGAATCAATTAAACTATATTGCTACACCACTTTGTTTTCGCGTTATGGATAGAACCATGAATTTGTTCCGATTAATTCTCCTTTTTTTGAACATTTTCACTGTACTCTACTCGACGGTTTGCGTCTCCGAAGCTGTTGCTCAAACGCGTCCGATGACCTTGGCGGTTCCAGCAACTCAAATCGCTCCCACAACGTCACAGCAAATGATCATGTTAACAAATGGTCAAATGATCCCCGCTGGAAATATTGTTTCCCCTTCGTCTTCGGCGGCCATAGCTGAATCGCCGACAACCATCGTCGATCACGAGACCTTGTTGCAGGCTCGATTGCAACAACTTCAAACCGTTCCCTTGTCCCGCACGCCAAGTGAAGTTCTCGCCGCCTGGGCATCTTCCATGGGCTCCAAAGAGGGATCCAAGAATCCTGCCGTCAGCAACGACCTTCCCCCCGCACCCCTTGCGGCTCAAATTCGCAGTGACGAGCGCTTTGCTCTATGGCTCGCGGATGTCCAACGACAATTCCTGTTGAGCGATTGGGATGGGCTTAAACAGAACCTCAGCCTGATCCCCAATGAAAATCGAAATCGTTTTGTCGACAGGCTGTTGGATGTCTGCTCGCAAGCGGTTCCCGTGGATGAACTCGCTCAATTAAGGGCGCAAATGCAACGCCGCGGAGTTGACGAACGTGCCATGGAAAAACAGTACTCGAACTTCGACGACGTCTTTGGAATCCTTTCGATTGCCACGGACCGCCCAGTCAAACCAGCAACCTTGGCGTCGGCCGGACGTGCCATTCAAGCAATTCTCAAACGGGGAAATGCCAAAGGCGATTTCATCAACCAACTGAAGATCGAAACAGAAAAACCAGAGGCCGATCGAACTATTGACAAACGAGTGGCAGCAAAAATACTGGCTGCGGCAAATCAATTGGACGCACTAAACGATTTTTTACCTGAACTGATTTCAGCAAAAGAAGAAAAAGACATTGAATCCTTGAATTTATGGGCACGCTATTACTTGGCGCAACACGCCCAGAAAATGGATTCTGAATTGTTGGAAAAAGCATGGGACGCTTCGCTGGCTGTCGTGAGCAGCGAAGGAGTCGAAGAGGCCGAACGCCAAAGTGCCTTAAATCGACTCGTGACCCTCGCCGGCCAAGTCCGAAGCGAACTGGGCGAGGCCTGGTTGAAACAAGGATTCTCGGCAGATCCCCAACGCGGCGCTGAAATCATCAACGGTATCGGTAGTCAAGTAGCCTCGTCATTGCTGCAAGCGGCGCAAGATTCCGAAAAACGTCTGGAGCTATTAAAACTACAAAACCAAGCGGTGGGGGCGCTAATCAATGCCAATGCCGAAAATGCCTCCTCGTGGAAAAAGCCCCTGGAAATGCTGGCCTTAAATTGGCTGAGAGAATCGGAAATCACTTACACTGACGACCAATCACAAAATTATCGTCCGCAAATGCAACGCGACATGTATGGAAACATGTTCTATTTTGATCAGTTCCAAATGAATCAAAATGCCCGAATGGGACAGATGACCAGCCCCATCAAAACAGGCGATCTGTTGGATGCTCGCCCCAGTGAGACATGGTTGGCAATGATTGACCCCTCGCTCAAGCCCAAATTCGATATGATCATTGCTCAACTTTTTCTCAAAATTGGCGAGGAAGACCAAGCCTTTCCTTACATCGAGAGACTGGCTGAACCCTATCCGGAAATCACAAAAGCGTTGGTCAAAGAATTTCTTGAGGTTTGGATCGCCAGCCACGACCC
>JBGSIY010000005.1:0-5896 GCA_041742275.1 Pirellulaceae bacterium
AGCTCGCCTCCGTTGAGCCAAGGATTCACCACTAGACGGTGCGAACCCCCGCAGAGCGCGGCCCCATCCGAGCTCGTCTCGGTTGAGCCAAGGATTTACCACTAAACTGTGCGAACCCTCAGCATATCGCAGGCCCCAACCGAGCTCGACTCGGTTGAGCCAAGGATTCACCACTAAACGGTGCGAACCCTCAGCATATCGCAGGCCCCATCCGAGCTCGTCTCGGTTGAGCCAAGGATTTACCACTAAACGGTGCGAACCCTCAGCAGAGCGAGGCCCCGACCGAGCTCGCCTCGGTTGAGCCAAGGATTCACCACTAGACGGTGCAGTCACCCCTTGAAACACTACCCTTGATCCATCTCAAAAAAAGCCTTTTGTAAAATACCTACGGATCCCTCTACACACGCCTGTGCTTTTGCGCATCCGATAGGATTCCAGACAAAAAAGGACGGCAAAAAATGTTTGACACGTACGGGGGGTGGCGGGTTAGAATCGAGACTGTTATCGAACCACCACGAAACATTGAATATGCGGAACAATCTGGAGTGCTATCGCGATGTATGCATTTGAAAAATGGTTGAGTGGTCGTTTTCCCCAATTTTCCGATGAAAAACGTTCGAAATTTAAAATGCGTTTTCCTCGTTGTCCTGATAGCGTGATTGATTTTGTCAGCAGGAACCACGGTGGACGATTTCCTCGCATGTGCGATGCGGCGAAGAGTTCATACGTATCGGGAGTTTTTGGTGTCGAGACCGATTTTTTTCCAGAATTTTACGACAGGTTTAATTTTGTAGTGGTTGAAAGACAGAAATTGGAGTCCACAAGACTTAAACAAGCTGCAAATGACCTTTTGCCATTATTTGATGGTCTTTGGAGTTGGAATTGGTTATTGAACTGCGAATCAGGTGAAGTGATTGAAGAGTACACACAAGAATTTACAATCGAAGTGTTGGCATCGTCGTTTGACGAATACTGTAAGTCAATTGTCTTACCAGAACCAGATTTTGTATTAGAAAACGAAAGGGGGCCCCTTTCGGAAATTGAAAAGTGCGTATTCATGTGCGACGATGCCGGATTGTCCAATATTTCTATTGACGAACTTGCGAAATTCAGGGACCAGCGCTATTCAGGAACGGAACCACAATGGAGTATCATGCACTTGGTGACGTCTTTGGATCGAGTCGTCTCATTGGTTGACCTTGTTAAGAGAGGGCTAAATCCGATTTCTACAGACGCGTTCGAAAATAGTTGTCACCATATTGCTGCCAAAGGATCCGTTGATACTCTCAAATATTTGACAACGGAATTTCCTCATGGAATTCATTTGAAAAACAGCGATGGACACACCCCATTTGAAGTTGCAGTTCGAGGCAGCTCGGAACGTTGCGCGATTTGGCTGGCGAATTGTGGCAGTAAAACCGACATCAAAATTGACGGCATCCCATTACTTGAGTGGTTGAAACTAAAGGACCGTAGGCAGCTGTTGAGCTATTTTGTTAATCGGACGCATTGCGCTGATTTTACTTAGGAAATAAATGAACCAGGAGACGGCAAAAAGATTCGATAAATCGATGGAAGTATGAGTGATCGGTTAAGATCTCAAATTCAACCAGTAATCCTACCCACACAAACGCCTGTCCTTTTCGTGTCTAACGAAGGAATTTTGTCATCGCCCGTGAATCGAATCGAATAAAAAGGGAAGACAAATGTATAAATTTGAAAATTGGCTAACGCGTAGGTTTCCGATTCCCAATGCAAAAGATCTCGACAAGTTTAAAAATGCCTTTCCAAAAGCGCCAGCTGAATTGGTTGATTTTTTTGTTCGTGTTCGCGGCGGATCGTTTCCACGTTTCGTCTATCGAGAAAAAAATGTTGTCGGTCAATTCACGTATGCAATAAACTCCTCTTGGCCGATGACTGATTTATATCGTCAACAATCAAATCTAGTAACGTCTAGAAGAGAAGATCAAGTTTGTACCCAATTATTTGAGA
Organism: Pirellulaceae bacterium; assembly: GCA_041742275.1. GTDB lineage: Bacteria > Planctomycetota > Planctomycetia > Pirellulales > Pirellulaceae > BJ22. The sequence goes on from JBGSIY010000005.1 coordinate 1,993, forward strand.
TGGGGGATGATGATGAATTGATCCCAATTTTTAGGGGAGTTGGTCAATTCAACACTTTTTACCATTGTAAGCGGCATTTCGTGTTTGATGAAGACGGTGAAATCGGCGAAGTGGACATCGTTTCCGACTCCCTAGATGATTATCTTCATTTGTTTGAACTCGGCGAGCCTGACGATTATGAACTGAAGTCCGAGGTCGATCGTTTGGTTGCGGTATGCGATGACGACGCAATCTTGGCAATGCCTGACAGTCGACTACGCGAATTTAGGTCTAGCTCTTTTTTTAACGAACAGTTCAATGTTTTACACCGTGCGATTGTAGATGATCGACATAGGGTCGTAAAAGCATTGATTGATCGTGGATTTAGTCCATTTGAAATCGATGCCTTTGAAAACAATTGTTTCCACATTGCAGCAAAATATTGTGCTATTGAAAGTTTAAAGGTCCTAACCAAAGCATTTCCAAACAGACTCGATATAGAAAACTGTCATGGTAAAACGGCTTTCGAATTGGCCGTCGAAAGAAATTTAGATGATTCCGCCCGGTGCGCAATCTGGCTTGCACACAGCAAAGCTAACTTGAAACTCTCAGGCGAAAAGCTGTTCGATTTCATTCGTAGTGCAAGATATCAAGACCATAGCCCAAACCTAGATGTGTCTGAAAAAATTGTTGCTTTTTTGCGAGAAGGAAAATTCGCTGATGATTGTGAATGATCAAATCGGAAAAGCCACAGAGATCAAACACGTTGTCGGCATTGATCAAAAGTCGATTCATATGTAGCCGTTCACATTACGTTGGCCTTTGTTGCCGAATTTTGTTGAAGAAATTTTACTTCTTGTGCGGGGCGTCGCCCGAAGAGAAATTAAAAAGGACACACATTGTTCCAGTCTGACCCCGCAGTTCTTGTGAAAGGACGAAGCTGGACCTGCGACGTAAGCCTCCCGAAACATGACGGAGAAAATGGGTGTGAGGGAAGACACCGGTTAGGGAAAAGTCCCAGCGCTCAGCGAGACCAGCTCAATGACAAGCAACCAGTATCATGCGACTTTCAGATCGCAGGCCCCAACCGAGCTCGTCTCGGTTGAGCGAAGAATTCACCACTAAACGGGACACTTCGGATTTTTTTGGTAACCTATTAATTTTTTGTTTTGACGTTGGACGATAAAATTTAATGAATTCAAATTCTTACAATCATCACGCTCTTTTTTGCCTGTGTTTTTATTTAATTTGGGCAAGTGGAAGCTTGTATTGCTTTTCTCAACAACGAGAAGCAATTGATCGATTTCTAAAAGATGGAGATTCAACTATTGCTGTCGAACATGTTTATAAGCTTGACGATGTTGTCACACATCGCGATATTACATTAGTCTCCCCAAAACATCTGCTTTATTTTGGCCCTTGTGTGCCTCATTTGCCAGGTAATCCTGCCCATATCTCTGTTGGTCATTTTGATTTTCCGAAAAGAACTGCCAGCTTGCTATTTACAGAATCACGAGGAGGGAACAATTACTTTAGCTTAGCAGAACATGCTAATTCGTTTCTTGAGTTTGGCGTTGGAACGAAAGAAGTAGTTATTGCAAATACAGTGTCTGTCCCAGTTGTTCGAGATTTAATTGCGGCTTCGAAATGGCCTGAACTTGTGCGTGAGAAATCCCCGTTACCACAGAACGGTTCCACAATTGAGTATTTTAAAAATGGCAAAAGAGAATTAATCGCAATAAAAATCTATGAGGCAAATGAGGAACATACGATCTATGAGTGGTTCAGAAAAGACGGAACAGTCTGTCTTCGCGCTAAAGTGTTACCAACCGGTATTTTATGGAATACTTTTGGGAATTTTGAGTTTGACATTACCCTGCTTGATCTACAAAATGATGGCACCTATGACATCGTTCAACTTTTTTATTCAGGTGATGGATCAGTTGATCCAGACGACTCGCAAGCCTTCGCAATATCTGGCGCAAATATTTCTCCCATCGAACCAAGTAAAAATGCTGAATTTATTGAAAATTACATAGGTGCCGCAAAGAAGTATGGCGCAGAATTTGACAATAGTGGAAAATGAGATTAACAAAAGCAATTTTTACCACCCAAATTCTGGTCGCACTTGAGTCCGAGTTATGAATCAGGAGATATAAAAGGACACACATTTTTGCAGTCTGACCCCGTAGTTCTTGTGAAAGGACGAAGCTGGACCTGCGACGCAAGCCTCCCGAAACATGACGGAGAAAATGGGTGTGAGAGAAGACGCCGGTTGGGGAAGAGTCCCAGCGTCCAACGAGACCAGTTCAATAGCGAGCAACCAGTAGCCTTCGACCATCAGAGCGCTGCCCCGTCCGAGCTCGTCTCGGTTGAGCCGAGGATGCACCACTACGAAAATGTCGCAATATTATTTCGGCGTTGGGTTTGGCGTCGCCGAAGGTATCGGAGGCCTTTGGTAGTCTTTTTTGCCCAGCGAGATCACCGGTCCGATTTCGTGTTTTATTCAGCAACCCGAACAAGGGGCGAACGGGGAGCATCAAGAACGTCGCTGGCACCCCTTCAGGGTGCAATGGCGGTGGGAACAACCTTCCGGTGGTGTCGCTCCGCTCAACCACCGGCTAATAGCTGCAAACCCCTATCGGGGTAAATCAAAAAGTTCTTTCAGAATGTTTCCTGAGGAGCAGGCCCGTAACAAAATCCCGCTTTTCAAATTAGCAGGAACTTAGTTCCGGACAATTGCTAAACAGCCTCGGTGCTGGGCGAACCACCATCAGCACGCAGGCCCCATCCGAGCTGGCCTCGGTTGAGCCAAGGATTCACAACTAAACGGCGAGCCCATTCTTCGGCCGTCGGCTCGTGGAGCCGCTCAAAATCGGCTGTCCTTTTCGGGACCCCTTTTCGTGACCCGACTAATATGGTTCACGATGCGTGACCGTGGGGTGTGGACGGGGGCCAGATTGATTTTGGCATCCACAATCCAGCCGCTAGTTGGGCTTGGTCTTTTTGGATCGGGTCGTTTTGCCCTTCTTCTTTCCCTGCTCTCTGGCGGCCTTGCCGGGAGCGCTGGCCTCAATGGGCGGAATCTGCAGTTGGGTTCGTTTTTGTTGAACCAAGCCGGCGCTGCATCCCAATTCGGCGGCTATTTTGGCGTCGGATTCCACTCCCATCTTCTGAATCACGGCCTGGGTCCAACGCAGGTCACTGCGTCGCAACACGGCGATTCCTAAATCGATTCGTTTTTGTGCAACAAATTGATATGAGACGCCCAGTTCCGCCGCTAATTCGTCGTCCGGTACGCGGCCCAATCGCTTCAAGTCCTTGGGCTTCCACTTGTAGGGACCGGCCGTTGTGAACGGTGGGATCTTCAGTTTCCGGCGTTGATTGGCGACGGCTGTCGGTGAGATGCCCATCGAACGGGCCAGGTCCGGATCCGACATCGTCCCTAATTTCGCCAGCTCCTGTTGGGTCCATTTTCGAACATTTTGGGGACACGGGGCAATGCCGAGTTCCTCCCGTTTGCCGCGGACCGCCGTCTGCGGCCAACCCCATTTTCGCGCCAACAGGTGATCAGGATCCTGCCCAAGTTGTGCCAGGCGTTCGGCCGTCCATCTCATTTCGGCTTGCCGATCAAAAGGAGCGATGCCCAATTTCACTCGATGGTGATGTACCTGGCCAGGAGTGATGTTCAATCGGCGGGCGACATTGCTGTCAGACATCGTTCCCAGTAAGGCTTCGTCCTGTGCCGACCAATCATGCATCACGGGTGGCTGATACTCGGCTTCAGGAATTTTGTGCAGTGCGCGATAGACGCGGAGCTTCAGTCGGTTGATCTTGTAGTGGTCGGAAATTTGTTTGTCGGGCATCACGCCGACCAGGGGGATGACGTGGCTCGGTAGTTCTGGTTCAGCATCCATTTCTTTCT
>JBGSIY010000006.1:0-6904 GCA_041742275.1 Pirellulaceae bacterium
TGGCATCCTCCCGTCAATGGGATTGGGCGCGGTCCAGAACCTGGCTTGCATGGCAATTCTCGCCAATTCTTGCGCTTCATCGATTCGATCTTCGGCAACGAGAGTATGGATGGTCTCCAAATACCTCGAACACAGTTCAAAGCTGTTCTCCCGCAAGGCTTGACGATGTTCGCCTTGAAGTTTACCGTCACCCTCGTATATTGACCCAGTTATTCCCAACCACACCAAAAATGATCTGCTTTTTCGGTTCCCATTCTTCATTTCCGACTTAATAAATTCAACCACCTGTTGTGGCGAAAGGGAACTGAAGAACGCAATGAACGCGTCCTGAAATGAGTCTTGTGTATCGATTGTCCTGCGGCCCCTACTCGAATCGTGTAGTCGAAGTAGATCGGTCACTTCTTCTAACGCCTGCAACTGTTTTTGTTCATCGCCGGTTGTCAAATTGGCCATGGCCCGGATGCCTTGGCAAACGGTCTCCGGATTTTTCTCACGATCCAGAATATCGAGCCACTCGTCGAAGGAGCGACCGTCGAAGGTCGCCGTTTCCGCCTTTTCGGGTTTGATGCCGAAATCAATCTTGGCAGCATCCAGCATTGCCGTCTCGGATAGCGAATCCTCAAATCCATTCCGCTGCAACCATCGCTCAAATTCAGGCTTGAATCCCACCCAACTCATTCCATATTTCTCAGAAAATTCCCCGATGGCCAAAATGTAGTTTGCTTGTGCGTCGTGCAATTCCTGTTCCACCGTGAAGCCCGCCTGGTACAAGGTTCGAGTTCGGTTGAAATGTTTTTCGAATTTCGATAACTCGAAACTCGCCTTGAGGCATTCTTGGTTGGCTAGGAGTTTGCCGATGGGGAGGTCGACAAAGTAGGGGTCGGGTTGCTTGGAAGGGGTGCCTTCCTGCCCGACTCGTTCTACCGAGACGATTTGTCGGCCCCCTCGAGTGAGGGTCACTGTTTCCGGAGTCACTCGGAATTCGCCCTCTCCAGTCCCGGTTCGGATCGAATAGACGCCGGCAGCCACATCGATTCGTTGGCCAGTCGATTGGTCGATGATTTGCACCACTTCCCCATTCTTAATGACTTCGACCTGAATGTTCGGGTCGTCGGAACGGACGATAATTTCACCTTGGTTTGTCACAATTCGCACCACGTCGTGGCCGAACAGATAACCGCCGAAGCCGAGGAACCCCAGGCAGGCAGCGGCCAAAATAGCTCGGCCCCGTCCCGCATTGCGTTTACCGCCAGCATGAGTTGCTGGGGCGAGGTTTACTGAACTGGCAATGGGCGGCGCGAAGGGCCAACGGTGACGCGGTGAGTTCAGGGCCCGCACGACATCGACGGCGGACGCCGGGCGGTTGTCAGGTTGCTTTTCCAACAGGGTCATGATCAATGCCGACAGGTCGTCGCTGCAAGCGGGATTCATTTGTGCAGGAGAAATCGGAGAATCGTGCTGAATGGCTTGCAAGGTCGCCAGGATGCTCGTGGAACCAAACGGCAATCGGCCCGTCATGCAGCGATAAAGCAAACATCCCAAACTAAATAAATCGCTGCGGCCATCGAGTTCAAGACCACGCGTTTGTTCGGGAGACATGTAGCTGGGTGTGCCCGCCATGATTCCACTGGCCGTCAATTGCGGGTTGAGATCTGCGATGCGGGCGAGGCCGAAGTCCAGCAGTTTGATTTGTTGGCGCGAGGTATCGAGCCACAGGTTGGCCGGTTTGATATCACGATGAATGATCTTGCATTTGTGGGCTGCCTCCAACGCGGCACAGACTTGCTCGGCGATTTGGCGGACTTCTTCCTCTGGCAAAAAGACGACTCGATTCAGTCGTTCTTCGAGAGTTTCGCCGGGCAACAATGGCATGGTCATATAAGCCAAACCTTGGATTTGCCCTACATCGTAAACGGTCACGGTATTCTCGTGCCCAATCGTCGCGGCGGCTCGGGCCTCTTGTAGAAACCGCTCGCGAGCGGCATCCCCCAACGAAGGTCTTAAGATCTTTATCGCAACCTCGCGATTCAGACGCGAGTCCACCGCGGCAAACACCACTCCCGTGCTTCCCGAACCCAACAATTCCAACAAATCATAGTGCCCTAGCCTTCCTAGCTTCTCGGTATCGTCCCCTCCCAACTGTACGATCCGCAAGACTTCGGCTGCCCGGTCTTCCACCATCCTCGCTCGCTCACTCGTTGTCAGCGGACCCGATGCCTGCATCCGCTCGATGAGATTTTGCACATACTGGCTGTCGTTCTGGCTATCGTTGGGCAGGCGGCCACCGAGACGACCGCTCTCCTCTCCCGCTGCGGCACGAACGACATCGTCTAGTGTGTCGTGCCCGAAATCCGCTCTTGTTCGCAGGGTCTCTTCGCAAGCTGCACATTCGTCAAAGTGGTGTTCCAGAAGGCCAACTTCATTTTCTGGCAGACTGCCGGTCAAGTATCTGTCGATTTGTTCGTGTTGAGGGCAGGCGGAATTGGCAGTGCTCATTGGTTTCACCTCGATCGCGATGGAAAATGGTAACCTCGTCTGCATGGAGACTATGCGCTGACGAGGGCCAATTGGTATCGAAAATGGAGTTTAAGCGAATTTTTTTCAAAAAGGCCGTTTGGGCGAGTCCTTTTTCGTAATTCTTGTTGGTATCCGTTTTCCCTCAGTGAGATGGGGCAAAGTATAATATGAACTTGCTACCAGCATTTCACGGAACGTTTCCTAATCCAATAAACCGTCGAGTTCGTCCCGTAAACGCTTTAACATTCGACTTTTCGCGGCATAGAGAGTCCAAGTGCTAACATTGTGTCGCTGAGCAACCGCCTTGGCCGTTTCGTGCCCTGGAAGCCATTCGGTCAACGCTTCCCACGTTTTGGGGGCAAAATCGGGTTTCATGCCGGCCATGGCTTGAGCAACCAGTTCACCACGATAACTCAGCTCCCAGCTCGACTCCAACGATTTAACATCGGGGAGGCCGGCCAACAAAGACTCCGTCGCCAATTGTTCCATTCGCTTGCGGCGACGCCAAAACAACCGCATCTGATTGATCGCAACCTTCCGCAGCCATCCGCGGAACGACTGTTGATTGTCGTATTCAAAGGTAGAAATTTTCTGGCTGACCACCGTCAAGATTTCTTGGACAAGGTCACTGGCATCGGACGACTGCAATCCAGCGTGACGTGCCCAATAAAAAATCAGTGGAGTGTAGATTTCTACGAACCTGTTCCAGGCGGTCCAGTCGCTGTGGTCACGCAGTTGAAGCAACAGGCTGGCTGAAGTAGTTGTCATTGTGGTCAATGGTGAAAATATGTGACGAATATGTCCGTCGGTTCGACGGCTGTGTCGAGTCGCCAAAATTCTATCGGCCATCGAAAACGATGAAAAGTGCATGCATCTCGCAGGGTTCGGAACCGAAAATAGGCGAAAGAGGGCGCCATCGAGGAAACAATGCTCACAAGGTGCCAGCCACTTTTCAAAACTAGGTGCCACCCACCTATTGGGGCTTTGGTATTCAGGGTCTGCCAATGTGGAGCCGTTTTCCTCAGTTGCCTGCATTTCCGGCCAAACTGGCCTGATGGGGAGGTGGGGTACCACAACAAGGTGCCAGCCACTTTTTGAGGAAAAAGTAGCACAACAAGGTGCCAGCCACTTTTTGGGGGCTAGCGTAAAATCAGCCTGCTGGGATTTTTGCCGGCAGGCTGACTAGAAACGTTGAAAATTACGGGGTGGGAGCGGTGGCGGGAACTCGTTTAGAATTTAGCGGAGGAATCTGAGTTGAGATTGATGTTGTTGTCTCGTTGCGCTTGGTCTTGGTTGAGATCGGTAGATTGCTTTTTTTCGCCATTTTGTTTGCGCTCGCCAGCTTTCTTTTGTTTGCCAGCTTTCTTTTGTTCGGCAGCTTTCTTTTGTTCGCCAGCTTTTTTGTTTTCTGTAGCCTGTTTTTGCTCTGCAGCTCTCTTTCGTTGTTTTGCTTTTTGCTCGGCTTTTTTCTTGTTTTCGGCGGCTTTGCGTTGGGCGGCTTTTCGTTCTTCGGCGGCTTTGTTTCGCAGGGCTGCTTGTTTTTGCTTTTTCTCAGCAGCGGCTTCCGACAAGACCGATTCTGTCTCGGTTGCCTGGGCTGCGGCGTCATCCGCTTGTATGACAGGTGGAAGTATCGGCCTTGAGTCGGGAACCATGGGGACCGCCGCAGTCGGGCCTGGGGCTTTCAGCGAATCGGGAGTTGGTGCGTCAGGCGCTATTGCTTCCGAATTGGCGGGGGCATCGGGCGCGAAGTAGGGGTTGACGATCACTTCTGGTACAGGTTGATATTGAGCCTGCATTTCGACTGGGGCAATTCCTGGAGGCGCGGCATAGGGGCTGACGCCGTAGGGGCGACGCACGATATGGCTGTAGTATACTGGCGGGAACTTGGCGAAGTACGGTGGTTCCTCGCGTGTGGAGAATCCGGCCCACGCGTTTTGGCCGGGAAAGGGAAATGCCTGATTGGCCCCCAAACCCAAACCATATCCGTTACCATAAAAGTCTTGACCGCAGGCGGTGTTGACCGATCCAACCGCGCCTGAAATGGTGATGATCGCTGCGAGTATTAAACGTTTCATTTGATCTACCTTTGATGCATTACGAGTGCCACAGTATCCGAGCCTGGAACCGCTCTTCTATTTGAGCCTAAATGCTTTAAAAATTGTTACAAGACTTTCTTTAGGCGAACTGCCGTCTTTTTCTCAAATTGGATCCACTGTGAGCTCTGCGGAATTAGCACAATCGTTAAAAACGGAAGCTGCGAAGCTTGGTTTTGAGTTTTCGGCCGCTTGCCCTGCTGTTTCTCCGTTCGGGGCCCAGTCCCTGTTTGAGTGGATTGATGCAGGTTACGCCGGCCAAATGAACTACTTCGAAAATAGGCGTGATGCCTATGCCGACCCGCAAATGGTGATGGAGGGGGCGGTGAGCCTATTGATGTTGGGGACACGGTATCAAGGTTTACCGAATCGCCTTCCGCAAGCGGGATGGGGGCGTATCGCCAGCTATGCCAACGGTGTGAACGACTATCACGACGTGATCCACTCTCGCCTAAAACAACTTGGATTAGCTGCAGAGTCATTGATTCCCGGTGTCCGCTGGCGTGGCGTTGTCGACACGGCACCGTTGCTCGAGCGTGAATTTGCTGCAATGTCCGGCATGGGTTGGCAGGCGAAGAACACGATGCTCATTCATCCGCAAGAAGGAAGTTACTTTTTTTTAGCGGCACTGCTTTTGGATGTTGTTTTGGATTACGATCAACCACTGACATCGGATCACTGTGGGACTTGTCGACGCTGCCTCGATGCCTGTCCGACCAATGCGTTTGTTTCGGAACGGGTACTCGATGCCACGAAGTGTATAAGTTATTTGACAATCGAATTGCGTGAGCCGATCCCTATGGCGTTGCGACCTGCGATGGGCGATTGGATTTTTGGATGCGACGTTTGTCAAGACGTGTGCCCATGGAACCGATTTGCCAAGGTCCCGGAGCGTCCTGAATTTCAAGACCCAAAAGAGAGCGGAGTTCAGGAATTAAACACACTGTTGCTGATGGACGACGACGCGTTTCGAACACGGTTCCGTCGGACACCGATGTGGCGAGCGAAACGTCGTGGTTTTCTTCGCAACGTTGCGATTGCAATGGGGAATCAGCGTTTACTTAAGTTTTTGCCGGCATTGCTGCACGCGTTGTGCGACTCTGAACCACTTGTCCGTGGCGCTGTTGCCTGGGCGTTGGGGCAATATCGGGAACCGAGCATTTCAGCTATTTTGCGCGAGCGATTGGCGGCCGAAGAGGACGCGGTGGTGCGTGAGGAACTCCTGGCGGCTTTGTCACGCCCCGAAAGCAACGAGGACCTAACGACCCATCCGCAGTCTCTCTAAGCCCAGGCGGCCCAGAGAAGCCAGGACATTAAAACCCTCACTCAATGCTGTTTTCGAGGAACCTGCCACTCGATCACGAAAGACAATCGGGACTTCCACGGCTCGAGCACCGACGTTTTTGAGTCGAAACAAAATCTCTTCGAGATAACCATATCCGGTACAACGGACTGCCTGCAGATCAAGCTTGTTTAAAGCGGAAACACGATAGACGCGATAAGCCCCCGAGTTATCACGTGTGGTTAACCCCAACAACAGCCGCGTGAGAACATTGACCAGGCGACTGACCACTTTGCGCCGCCACGGCCAACCTTCAATTCCTCCGCCGGCAATATATCGCGAGCCGATGCAAACGTCAAAATCAGGATAGGATACCAATTTGGCAATCATGTCCGGTAGAAATTTGGGATCGTGGCTCCAATCGGCATCCATGGTCGCCACGAAATCAAATTGCTTGTCCATCGCGTACCGCAGCCCCACCAGCGTTGCCGAGCCTAAACCTCGCTCATGGGTGCGGATGGTAAAAGCGAAGTTCGCATGCTCCCGAGTCTGCAAATCACACCACTCGCGGGTACCATCCGGAGAATTATCATCGACGAGAAAGAGGTTCGCCTCGGGCAATTCGATTCGAATGGCCGCAATCAATCCAGGCAAATTTTCTAGTTCCTGGTATGTGGGAAGTACGATCAATGTTTTCGAGTTCTGATCTACTGTGATGGGATTCACTCCTGGAAAATTCGTCCTGTGGATCGCTAAAAAGGAAATTGCGGTAACAAACCACGACAAGGCCAATTGCCTCTTCCCTATGCCATTTCTTGGAATCTTCGCGTCAAAGAACGAGCATCAGGTTTCGGCCCTAATCACTTGGTCGAACCTTTGTTTTTGCGGTTGGCAACCAGCCATAAGGTAGCAATTGCTATTTTAACGCCCCGTGCTCAAACCCTTGATTCTGACCGTCACCAAGTCTACGACTGTAACATATGGACTGCTAATTTAACCAGAGATAAAT
>JBGSIY010000007.1:0-9620 GCA_041742275.1 Pirellulaceae bacterium
GAAACTTACGAAAAAAGCCGAAACACAATTTCTTGCGTTTCGGCTGGAAGGTGTTTCACGAGTAAAAGAATTGCTGGCTCATCAGGAGCAGCGTTTACTTGTCCTCGGGTGCGATGCCCATTTTGCTGCGATCAGGATAGGCAGGGCGGACGGGAGCTTTGAACCCACGTTCCTCGATGGCCTTGAGCATCTCTGCGATGGCGGCATCGAGTTGAGGGTCGGCTCCGTTCAGCATCTTGGCAGGGTCATCGACCACTTGAATATCAGGGTCAACACCATGGCCTTCGATGCCCCACGTCCCATCGAGATCGTAGTAGGCGAAAGTGGGTGGCGTCACGCTGGAGCCGTCGATATTGGTCGGTCCGCCGGAGATGCCGACAAGTCCGCCCCAAGTTCGCGTTCCGATCACCGGACCGAGTTTGTTCATTTTGAACAGAGCGGGGAACATGTCTCCACCGGAACCCGACATGCCGTTGGCCAACATGCATTTGGGCCCTTGGTGTGAGTCGGGTGGCCAGACCCAATCGCGCCCATCGCGCCGCGCCCAACCGTTGGTGGCAGGGCGGTTGAGGAGTTCGATGAAGCGAGTGGGAATTTGTCCTCCACCATTCCAACGTTCGTCGATGATCAAGGCGTCTTTGTTGATCTGGCCATACAGCATCCGCACCAAATCGTTTTGCCCGGGAACACCTGTGTTGGTGACAAAGATGTAACCGATCTTGCCATCGGATGCTTTCTCGACATGGCGGCGATTGCCTTCGATCCAATGACGGAATCTCAGATCCGCATCGGAGCTCAAAAGTTTTACAACAACTTGTTTGTCGTTCGCATCCAGCACAGCATCGTCACTTACGGTCAGCGTGACCGTCATGCCGGCCATACCCAAGAAAGCCTTGTAGGGGCTCTCTTCAATGGAGACGGGAACGCCGTTGACAGCTACGAGGAATTGCCCCTCTTTGGCTCCGGCAACGATCAGCGGGTTACGGGCATCGTAGTCCCAATCCGCACCGGTGTAGAAGTCCTTGAGTTTGTATCCGCCGTCGACCAATTCGAAACGACAACCCAGCATGCCCACACTGCGGCTGTCGCCATCTTCGACGTCTCCCTCGCGGTAGTACGCATGGCCGACGTTGAGTTCGGCAATCATTTCTTTGATCAAGAAGCTTAAATCCCGTCGCGAGTAACAGTCGTCCAACATGGAGCCATAATGGGCGCGAACTGCGGGCCAATCGACGCCGTGCATATTCGGGTCATAGAAAAAGTCACGCTGGACTCGCCACGATTCGGCAAAGATTTGCTTCCATTCTGCGCGAGGATCGATTGTCATTTCCATCCCTTTGGTGGGGACAGAATCGGTTAGTTTTTGAGCGGGGGCGGCATCGACGATCGACATTTTTTCACGACCTTGCATCACCAACAGTTTTTTACCGTCGGGTGTGATCATGAAGTTACCGCTTCCCTCAACCACCGATTTTTGTTCGGCTTTTTCATCTTCCAAATCAATCAGGAAGATACCCGAAGTTCCACTACCGCCACGGCTACCGGAACGGGCGTAGATCAAATGGCCTTTGTCATTGACGGCAAGGCCACCGAAGGAGCCGGCGTCGACAGGGAAAGGAAAGCTGCGAGCTTCACTTCCGTCGAAGTCGATTTGAAAGGGGGGTTGTTCGTCCGCCTTCTTATCTTCGGCCTTGTCTTTCCCGTCTTCTTTTTCTTTTTCTTTATCGTCTTTGGGTTTTGCGTCGCCTTTATCCGCATCCTTCGTTTTGTCGCCGTCTTTCCAACTTTCTTCATCACTTTTGGGTTGAAAGGGAACTTTCACATCCTTCCGCAAGGGCAATCCCATGAGGACTTCCGTGTCAGAGTAAATGAAGCTGGTTCCCACGTCTTCGTATTTTGGCGCATTGAAGGCGCGACTGCTGGTGAAGAAAATATATTCCCCTTTGCGATCAAACGTGGGGGAGTCATCGTTGAAGAACCCCGCTGTCAAACGTTGCTTGGTTCCATTGACGACGTTATAAACCCAAATTGCCGAGGATGGAGAACGGAGGTCCTCGCCACGGGAGTAGGTAATCCAGCGACTATCATGCGACCAAGAAACACTGATCTGGCCACCGCTCGGTTCACGATCCAAAAGCTTGGGTTCGCCCCCCTCCATCGAAACCAAAAACAACGAACCGGTTTTGTCCGCGAACGTCAGCCACTTGGAATCGGGCGACCAGGTCGGTGAATATCGATAGCAATTTCCATTTTGTGTCAACTGCTTGGTTTCGCCGATCCCATCGGATTGGGAAATATACAATTCGTATTCTTCCGTGGCATCGGAGAAATAGGCCAGCCATTTTCCGTCAGGGCTCCAAGCGGGATCTCGTTCGGCAACGCCGCTGGTGCGGGTCAGGTTGCGAGGCGAGCCGTTTTTGGCGGGCAAGGTCCACAAGTCACCGCGGGCTTCCACGGCGACCCGTTTGGCAGAAGGCGACAAATGTACGCCGGAAATGAATTTTGAAGCATCGACAATATTGGGGCGAATCAAGGGGCGATCGCCGGGGATCGTAACCACCACTTCCGTCACGGCTTCCGAGGCAAGATTGATTAGGTAGAGACCTTTGCCATTTTGCAAGATGATCTCCCCGTTCCCATCGGTACCAGGTCCGATTGAGGGAAATTTACAGTCGTGGTCGGCAAAACGTGTCACTTGTTTTCGCTCGCCACTGACAGAATTGAACTGCCAAATATTCAAGCGATGTTCATCGCCAGCATCGGACAAATAATAGACGACAGAACCCTGCCACATGGGGAAGGAGTCGGTTCCCTCAAAATCGGTGATTTGTCGCGACTCATTGGTCTGGAGATTGAACAACCAAATGTCGGACGCCATTCCACCTCGATAGCGTTTCCAAGTTCGATAGTCGCGGCTATGCGGGGTGTAGGCCAGCCACTGACCGTCCGCGCTGATCGCAGCGTTGCTTCCGTAGGGGACGGGGAGTTGTGTCTCCATCGGGTCTTGCGGGCCCTGAACAAATAACTGCGTTTGACGGCCGAGGCCCGAGTAGGCGTTGGAGGAAAAAATCAGTTTTCCATCGGCGGTCCAATCGGATAGTTGTTCTCCCGTCGGATGATAAGTCACGCGATGAGCCGGACCACCCTCGACGCCGATAGTATAGATGTCGTCATTGCCATCGTAGTTCGCAACAAAAGCCACGGTCTTGCCATCGGGACTGAAGCGGGGTAGTGATTCCTCGCCTTTGGGAGACGCCAATAGGCTGGCAGTGCCTCCCGCCCGTGGAGCCAACCACAGATCTTCCGCATAAACAAATACGATATGTTCGGCGCTGACATCCGCGAAACGAAGCATGCCGGCGCTCGGGGTTGTTTGAGCTGACAGCGGATCCACCGCCTGTAACAGTCCTCCCAGGACCATTAACGTTGAAAAAAAGCACCTCGAATGTTTCATTTTTACGTCCATAAAAAGCGAGAAGGAGAAGGCGACGATCCCGATTGCCAATGCACCCAGGGCAAGGCGTCGCTCAGAAAAATTACCCATTGCTGTTGCTAGAAAGCTTCATTCTGATTGCAGAAACTGCCTAAATCAACCAGATTGACTCATTGGCTTACGTCCAGATTGGCCGGATGGTTTCAAAAAAACGGCGAAGAATTAGGGCAAAGACAAGGCAGGCGGGGAGGTTGGGAAGGTAATATTGCCAACGGACAGCGCATAAAAAAAGCCGAGTTCCCAAATTGATGCAACGGAAAATCCGTTTTTGGGAATCGGCTTTTTGTCTGTTTAACCTATCGATTAAACAAACCGAATCATGAGGCAATCGCTATAAATCTTGGAGTATAAAAAGTAAAAATCTGGGTATAAACAAGTTAAAAAGTGAGTGGACGGAACAACGGCAATTTCGGGAGATGAAGAGAGGAGAATAGTCCGCGTCCACTCGAGATAATAAGTAAAGCAATGTGCGTGCCAAACGAATAATGTAGGCATGAAAATATTTCCTCGGACCGAAAGTACGGCTTTCCGGGATTAAATTGGCAGAAACGCCCTGAGTCTGTATCCCACTCACGAGCTGGCCAGTCTAAATTTGAGACGAAATCTCGGTTTTTGTCCCAAAATGAGACGTCGAACCAAGGCCAGGGCTGGCTCCTCGACTAAAACAAGCGAAAACTTTCGTTTTTTCGACGAATTTTCTAAAAAATGGCAAAATCGCTGGACCTGAAAAGTCATTCTTCTCGCTGTTTACTCTTGTAACCGGAATATTTTTCCTAATTGGAAAACGGTGCATTGCAGATGTCTTGTCGCATAACTGGAGAGAATTCCTATGAAAGTTTTGAAGCGGATGGGTTGGGATACGGGGGGCAGACCTCCGCACCGACCTGGAGAGCGTTGGCTGCTGCGGGGAAATGGGAGGTCCGCCCTGGCCAGTTGGTCTTCGGTGGTCATCTGGGGCGTGGCTGGTTGGGGAATGCTGGCTGCTAACGAAGGGGCTTTTGCCCAAACGGATACGACCTGGAATGGGGGGGCCAGCAATTGGAATAACGCCGCTAATTGGAGTGGTGGATTTGCCCCCAATAATGGCAATGGTTTCACAAACTGGAACGTATTCATCGACGGAGGGGACGCAGGGGACTCAACCGTCAGCCTCGATATCAACAGTACGATTAATCAACTGAACATCTCGGCCAACGATTCGTTGGATATTCTCGACAATCGAACGTTGAGCATCTCCCAAGGGGGCCAGGCGGGTTCTGGAATTATCAATAACGATGGCGCCATTTCGCTGACAAGTGGAGGTAATTTGACGTCTCTGAGTCTTTCGGGCACCACATCAATTAACGGTGTGGGGACAATCACTCTTGTGGGCAACAGCACTTCGACCCGGATTACCGGCTTTGGAACGATGACTCATGGTGCCGGCCATACCATTCAAGGAAGTGGAAATCTCGGCAATAATGTGCTTTCGATTGTCAACCAAGGCGTTGTTCAAGCTGGCGCTGGAGCTGCCCTAGTAATTGATCCGTCCAATTTGGGTGGTGGGACACAATCGTTCATTAACAATGGAACCGTCCAAGCTTTTGATGGGGGCGTGATTACCTTGACGGGTAACGGCTTTGGCGAGTTTGGCGGAAGCGGGACCTACACCGCTGACAACGGATCGACAATCGATCTTACTACTGGTGCCATTGCTCGAAACACAACATTTTCCACGATCGGCACCGGAGAAATTCGATTTGGTGGAGGTTTCGACACTGCGACGTGGGAGAATGTGACTAACACTGGCAATGCGGAGGGAAGAGACAATGGCACGCTGAATATTCTTTCCAGTTTGGTCAACTCGGGTGACATCCATTTGAACGGAACGGGGAACGTTACTCAGCTATCCAACTCAGGGGCAACCAACATTTCGGGCGGCGGAACGATCCGCTTCACCGGTGGCATCAACACTCGATTTGCCGGCACCGGGAGTGTGACCAATGTGGACAATACAATTTCTGGTAATGGTAATCTCGGCACAAATGGATTCGAGTTTATTAACCAAGGCGTCGTTCAAGCCGGTTTTGGTGAATCGTTAATTATCGATCCGCGTAACAATGGTTCAGGCGTAGTCGCTTTTGACAACCAGAACCTGGTTCGCGCTTTTGACGGCGGTTTGATTACTCTAACTGGCAATGGATTTGGCGAGTTTGGCGGGAGCGGCACTTATACTGCCGAAAACGGATCGAGGATCGACTTGATTGCCGGTGCCATCATTCGAAATACTACTTTTGCCACGAGTGGTACGGGCGAGATTCGTGGCGTTAGCGGACAGAGCGCAACGTGGGTGGATGTCACCAATACGGGCAATTTGGTGCGGAACGACAACGGGACGTTGAATATTCAATCCAGCATGATCAATTCCGGCGACGTTCATTTAAATGGAACGGGGAATTTTACTTTGTTGACCAACACGGGGGTGACGAGCATTTCGGGCGGCGGAACGATTCGTTTGACCGGTGGCAGCAACACTCGTATCGACGGCAGCGGAAGTGTGACCAATGTTGACAATACGATTTCCGGAACGGGTAATCTCGGTTTCAATGGAATTGAGTTCATCAACCAAGGCGTGGTTCAGGCCGGTTCGGGGGAATCCCTTACGATCGATCCGCGGAACAACGGTGCCGGAGTAGTCGCATTTGACAACCAGAACTTGGTTCGCGCTTTTGATGGGGGCCTGATCACCTTGACGGGTAACGGCTTTGGCGAGTTTGGCGGCAACGGGATCTATATCGCCGAAGACGGTTCGAGAATTGATTTGGTCGCTGAAGCAGTTGCCAGAAACACGACTTTTGTTACAAGTGGTTCGGGTGAGATTCGTGTCGTCAGCGGACAGAATGCAACGTGGGTGGATGTCACCAATGCGGGCAATTTAGTGCGGAACGACAATGGAATCTTGAATATTCAGTCTAGCCTTTTTAACTCAGGCGACATTCATTTGAATGGAGCAGGAAATTTGACTTTGCTGTCCAGCACGGGTGTGACCACTATTTCTGGAGGCGGAACCATTCGCTTGACCGGTTCTTTTGGCAACACTCGAATTACAGGCAGTGGAACACTAACCAATGCGGACAATACGATTTCGGGAACCGGCAATTTCGGTGCTAATGGCCTTGCGATCATCAATCAAGGTATCGTTCAGGCCGGAGCCGGAGAAGCTCTCACGGTTGATCCCACCAATGCTGGCGCCGGTGTAGCGGCCTTTGAAAATCAGGGAACGGTACGAGCGGAAAATGCTGGGGTTGTAACTATGACCGGCAACGGTAATGGTGAGTTTGGCGGAAGTGGTACTTTTGAAGCTCTGGATGGTGGCAGCATCGTGTTCGATTCGGTAGCGAATGTCCAAAACATCGATGGGGGAGAACTGAACTCCGGTACCTGGCGGGCGATCGACAACGGCGCCGGTGCGAATATTCGCGTTCAAAATGACAACACGAGTTTAATCAATAAAATCGGTTCCACAGCCGCGGTGGAGCTGAGTGGAGCGAATTCCAGTTTTACCGTGAGATCAGGAAATGTTGCCATCGATAGTTCCTTGAATGAAATCGAAGGTTCACTGACATTACGCAATGGGCGAACCATGAATTTAAGTGGTTCACTGTTGAGTAGCGGTGCGACCGTTCTGGATGGTGCAGCGACTGTGCTGTCCGTTGCAGGCGACTACACTCAAACAAGTGGTTCGCTGAGTTTATTGGATGGCGCGACCCTGGAGCTCGCCGGGACCTTGAGTGACATCCAAGGTGGCTTGGTCGAGGGCAATGGGTTTATCAACGGTGACATTATCAATAGCGGTGGATTGGTGACGCCTGGAAATTCAGCTGGGTTGTTGTCGGTCAATGGCGATTACTTTCAAGGGGCGGGTGGCGGTTTAACGATCGAAATCGGTGGCTTGATCGCCGGATCCGATTTCGACCAGTTGCAAGTGTCCGGAGATGTCAATTTGGATGGGACGCTGTTTGTGGAACTGCTGAATGCATTTTCACCTCTCGCCTCGGAATCGTTTACCATTTTGACGGGCAACTCGGTGTCTGGTAATTTCGCCAACGCCATGACCTCCGTGGCTGTGCTGGGAGGCGGATCCTTTGATGTTACCTACACAGGGAACTCCATCGTGCTGAGTAACTTCACCGCCGTGCCAGAACCATCGGCTGTGGGATTGTTGAGTCTCGTGGCTTTAACATTGGCGGGCTACCGTCGACGTCGCGACGACTAGTTAAAGCAAACCGTAAGAACAAAAGTCACACAATTAAAAAATTTACCTTGGGGGACCCTGATTGCAGTGGTCCCCCAATTTTTGTTGGGTTCCACCCACCGGAATTATAAGAACGTTAATCCCTGTGCATTGATGTCAGCAGTTCTCTCGCATTTTTTAAATGTTTTTCGGCATGCTGTTTCTGGTTTGCCTATGTTGGAAAACGGAATCAGTTAGACTGTGCAGATGGATTTAGGTAGTCAGTTGCGATGCGGGGGGCGCGTTTATGTTGGTAAGACGAGGTGTCAAGAGTTTGGCCGGTCAGGTGCTGGTTTTTTTTATTCTTGTGACGGGCATATTCCAATTAGCGAGTCCGCCGTCCATGGCCGACGATATTTGGGCCGCAAAACGCCGCGTTCTTTTTTTAGGAGATAGCATCACCTACAGTGGCGAATACGTGGCCATGGTGGAATTGGCGTTGCGATTGCAAAACCCCCATCGCGAAGTGGAAATACTCAACCTAGGATTGCCCAGCGAAACCGTTTCGGGATTGAGCGAACCGGGGCATGCCGGCGGCAATTTTCCTCGTCCGCATTGGGAAGAACGAATACGCCGCGTGCTCGAACAAACCAATCCGGATCTTGTCGTGGCCGGGTATGGCATGAATTGTGGTATCTATCATCCATATTCTGATGCTCGGTTCGACAGCTATCGCCAAGGGATCCGTGCGTTGGCTCAAGGGGTCGCAAGCATTGAGGCAAGGCTTATTCTATTGACCCCGCCGGTATTCGACGAATTGCCAATTCGAGACCGTACCTTACCTGCGGGGCAAGGAGAATTTTCACAACCCTATCGGGACTACGATCAAGTCTTAATTCTTTATTCGGCGTGGCTAGTCGCTGCCCAGGCCGAAGGGTGGGTCGCCATTGACACTCACACGCCCCTGAGGAATTTTTTGGCGTCTCAGCGACAGGCCGATCCCCAGTTTACGTTGGCGACCGATGGAGTGCATCTCAATGAGCAAGGTCATTGGTTGATCGCTCGGGAGGTGATACGAACCTGGGTGAATTCGGAAGTCGATGTGAATGCTAATGACTGGCAAGGTGCATTTGCGATGCTGGCCAACCACTCCGAGGTCTTGGCCAAAATCAAACGTCGTCAGCAAATTTTACGGGATGCTTGGCTGACAAAAACAGGGCACAAACGTCCAGGCTTGCCGGCGGGTCTACAGCTTGACGAAGCGGAGTCTCAGGCGGCAGCGCTTGACGTGGAAATCCGCGAATGGCTCAACATTTCGCCGCAGGGGACACGCGGGGAATAGGCCCCGATGCTGGCGTTTTGGATTTCTCTCGATGCGAGCCACTGACTGCTACCAGGCAGCTGGCTTTTCAACGGGCTTGGCTGGTGGGATCGGTTTCCATTCTGGGTCGTGTTGTGCGCCGTCAGGAATTTTCGCTTGGCAAACTCGCTCGATCTCGTCCGCTGTATAACCGCGCTCAATCATCTTCATCTTGAGCATCGCGTCATAGTGCGTTTTTGTCGAGGTTTCGATCATCTTCATCAAGGAATACACCATTAACATCAGGAAAGGGGCGCCCACACAAATTGCAACAATTAAAACTGCTTTGAAATCGTGGTCCATGCCGTCTGCCTTCCAAGCTACGTGTTTCGTTTTCGAATATGCAGTAAAACAATTCGCAAAAATTGCCAACCTTGTTTTTCTTCGGGAGAAACGTTCGATTATTGGCAAGTATTCTCAAAAAAAGGAAATATTTGGTAGATTGATCAGACACACAGCCGCGCCCGCAGCCATTGCCGAACAAACTTTGGGCGTGATCACGGGAAAGGATCGGTGGTTCTCCATCAAACGGCCCCTTTTGCATTTAGGAGTTG
>JBGSIY010000008.1:0-5435 GCA_041742275.1 Pirellulaceae bacterium
TCATCCTTGCCAGTTGGATCCATCGACAACAGCAAGAAGTCATTGAGTACCTTCGTACCGAGAATGCCGTTCTCAACGAGAAGCTTGGGAAGAAGCGGATCTTGCTGAGCGATGACCAGCGTCGGCGGCTGGCAGTTAAGAGTAAAACACTCGGCCGCAGGCAACTCGAACAGATCGGCACCCTGTTTACGCCGGATACCATTCTACGCTGGCATCGACAGCTTGTGGCCAGGAAATGGGACTACTCTGATCGAAAGGAGAAGAAACCGGGGCGTCCAAGAATTCGCTAGGTGATCGTCGATTTAACTCTGCAGCTAGCCAAGGAGAACCCAACCTGGGGTTACGACCGAATCCGAGGTAAACTCGCCAAAATTGGCTACCGCATCTCTGACTCGACAGTCGCCAATATCCTCAAGGCTCACGGCATTGAACCGACTACTGACCGCTCACGCACACGATCATGGTCGACGTTTTTGAAATCGCATTGGGATATCTTGGCTGCCATCGACTTTACCAAGGTGGAAGTCTGGACCAAGAGTGGCTTGGTCACATTCTATCTGCTTTTCGTCATGGAACTCAAAACGGGCCGAGTTCACTTCGCCGGTTGCACGACAAGTCCACAAGAAGCGTGGATAAAGCAGATGGCCCGAGAACTAACCAACTGTGAAGATGGTTTTCTCAACGGCAAACGATACTTGATCATGGACCGTGACGCAAAGTTTTGCGAATCCTTTGGAAGTTTGCTGAGTGACCAGGATGTGAAGCCAGTGCGCCTGCCGCCGCGAAGCCCAAACATGAATGCTCACCTGGAGCGTTTTTTCGGATCATTCAAATCCGAGTGCCTTTCCCGCCTGATTCTGTTTGGTGAAAAAGCGATACGCAACGCCGTCGAGCAGTACTTGGCTCATTATCACGCTGATTGACCGCACTAGGGTTGGAACAACGAGTTGATTGTGCCGCTGGAACGCCCTCTGGTGGTCGACGCCAAAATAGAAACGACCAAACGACTCGGTGGTTTGCTCCGTTCCTATCGCCGAGCAGTTTAAGTTTAATCATTTCTTTTCTGATCAAACTGCCAATTCAAGATAATTGGCTCGGCCGCTACTGCGCACTGTTCGGAGTGAATTACGATCATCATTGTCGAATTGATGTTACCATCTCGGCTGAAATCTCAGATTCATGTTGGGCGGTGAAATCGTGTTTGTTAGGCCAACGTGCTCGTTTGTGTTTTATGCCCCTTCGGTAATCGACGCAGGCATGAAAAAAAGCCACCCGCGAAGGTGGCTTGGATTTGTTTACGTGGCGCAGATGTCATGTAGCCACCGTTTGTCTCCGTCGTCGTTTGACCATTAGCCCGAGTATCATCAATCCCACCAGGCTTGCTGATCCCGGTTCGGGAACTGCGGTAAACAATGCGACATCGTTCCCATCGCCGGCTCCGTAGTTGATAAACAGATCGAATCCGCCGTAATTGCCAACCAGGCCGCCATCATTCAGACCATCGAAAAACCCATTTCGAACATTGCCGATGTTGACAATCAGAAACTCCTGGTTGAATCCGAGACTAAAACCGTCAATCAGCGAAACATTCAGAATTCCATCGAGGCTCAAATCGCCAGCAACCAGCAGCTGATCAAAGTCGCCAGCGAACAAACCACCCAACTCGATATACATGGCCGAATTGACGCCCATTTCTAGATCACCACCAAAGCTGACAATTGCTGGACTGTTACCGGGACGCAAATCGCCAAACGCTTGCACGGTACCCAGCCCGTTGCTGCCACCGTTGTAGCTGCCAAAAAAGACACCGTAACTACCAGAGGCGATTTCCATATTCAGGTTGGCCGCGTGCATCGTGACGTCATCGTAGAACGTCGTGGTACTGCCGCCTCCGATCGCAATCATTCCCGCCGCAGAGTTGACCACGTCGCCGTGAATGTCGGCAAAACCGCCACTCATGGCAATCACGCCCTCGTTGGTCCAGCCACCGTTGGCGAAAAACTGTCCGCGACCGCCAACCAGGCCGCCGCTCTGGTTGGTCAAATCCTGGTCGAATCGGATCAGGCCACCAAAGTTATTGATTTCGCCACCGCTCTGGTTGGTCAAATCATGGTCGAATCGGATCTGGCCGCCGAAGTTATTGATCTCTCCCGCATTGGTATTTCCAACACCCCCAAATCGCATCCGTTCGCCGGCCATGGTCTCGACTTCGCCACCGGCATTGTTGAGCAAAGCGATTTCCAGCGAAGCGTCGCCGTACAACGTCCCCGAATTGGAAACTCTGACCTCGGTCAAATCAACGCCCGAATTTTGAAAGGTTGTCAAGGACGCCAGATCGGTGTAGGCGGTATGAATGACGTCACCCGCCATCGAGCCGCTGACGGCGTTGATGCTGCCGAACTCGCCAAGCGTTGTTTGGCCAAATTCAAATCGACCGCCTGTCAAGTTGACCGATCCGTTGGCACCAATCGTGGTGGTTCCTCCCACCGAAACCAATCCGTTATCCGAAATGTTGAGCGTTCCCGTCCCTGCTGGGGCGATCTGAAGATTGCCCGAGATATTAAACTGCGAGCCGGCCCCGGCGACCGTCGCCACGCCCTCGTCGAAGTAGCCGATATTGCCATATGTAGTGGAGACCACGCCCCCCGCCTCGACATTCAACGTGCCGGTGCCGCCATAGCCAACATTAAGATCGGTGGTGTTGTTCCACTGTGAGCCCGGGCCGGTGACCGTCGCCACACCTACGCCCACTTCCCAGTAGCCGATATTGCCACTGTAACTGGAGACCATGCCCCCCGCCTCAACATTCAGCGTGCCATTGCCGCTATTGCCAACAATCAGACTGCCGTTGTTCCACTGCGAGCCGGCCCCGGTGACCGTCGCCACGCCCACGCCTGTCGAAGTTTCACCGATACGGCCAGATGTAGTGGAGACCACGCCCCCCGCCTCAACATTAAGGTTTCCATCTACCTTTAAACCCACAGTCCCATCAATTGTCAGAATGGCCCCTTGGGCATGGAGCCCGTTCAAGTTCAAGGTTGCTCCGTTGATGATTTCCGCACCACCCAAGCTGTGCAGGTGTAAGCCGCTATTGGTTAACGAAGTTGAGGGACCTGAAATCGAAAAGTCAGAAAAGTTGCCGGCCCCACCGGAGCCGTTAATCGTCAGCCCATACTGTGTTGTGTCAATCACATTCAAAAATGTCACATCGCCGCCGTTTACCTGCACAAAGCCAACTGACGGTGTCTCGGTAATGCTGTCCCACCAGACTTGGTAGGTATCGGCTGAGTTGAAGCGAGCAGTCTGAGTTCCTGTCGGAGGCCCCAAAGGTGACCAGTTGGAATCGACATCATACCAACTGTCGAAATTGGCCGTATTCGTCCAATCAAAAATCTGCGCCTGTGCCCTATTGGGCAGCAAACCCGAGGCCACTATCAGCAATGCAAACGTGACAGATAAAACGGAGAAACGAAAACGCAAAAGTGAAACGCACGGATGCGGCAAACAACGCATGAGATTACCCCTTTGATTGGGACGAAACGACGTTCAGTTAATTCGAGGCAATCCATCGCGATCAACAGCTGTGTTCTCATTGAGATCTTGCTCCGATCCATCGGCTAGATTCTGACGATCCAATTCGTAAACTTTGAAACCTGGTCCGGTATTACCTCCGCCTCCACCACCTTGACCGTTGCCCTGGGCGAGCAACATTGGTGATTGCAAGAACGCCAAAACGAGGGTCAAAAATACCCAAGTGAATAACATTTGAGTCATCGTTTATCACCAGAGAAAAATAGATCTGCTCGATCGTGGTGTTTCCGTTTTGGAACCCGGGTAACGGTTCCGAAATTGTCAGTATCGAATGCTGCCGTGCGCCCGATTCCGCCAATTGCTATTCGCTTTACTGGACCTAAGGATCCCTATCTATCAATGCCCGGTTCCCTGGGAATTCGCGCCAGCATCGTTTTAGAATTGCTGAAATAAATCGACCCGGCTCGCTGAACGCCACGTCCGGGCCATCCAAAACAAAGATGTTTATCGACGTTTGGCAGGAAAACGTGCCTCACGCAATGTTGCGAAAGCGCCAAGAATCCATCATGAGGTCTCTTGCACCTTCGCGCGAGATTTGAATTTGGCCGTTCCGATCACCTCAATGGGTTTTACTGATTTCGGCCAGCGCTGCTTCAGCGGCTTGCTGGATTGGATCAAAGAATCGGAGCTCGGATTCGGGACGGCCTTCTTCGGTGGCTCGCTGCCGGATTTTGAGTCCGTCGTCGTATAGTTGTTGAGCCGATTTCAAATCCCCATCGCGCGCATGTAACGCGGCGCGAGCGAAAAGTCCACCCATTTCGCCAGTCTGATTGGCTATCAAAATCGGAAATGCCTTCGCAAAATCACCTAAGCCAAAATAGGCCAAGCCGATGGATTCTTGCAATTCCGTTCGCCGAGCTGTGGCCAACGCCTGGACGACGGAAGAAAGATGAGAAGCGGTATCAGCACCATTACAAGCATCGCTCCAACGTTGCAAGTCAGCAGCAAATGGGTTATCACTACCAAGCAGTTCGGGATGAGTGCCAACCAAACGACAGGCTCGACCGAAACAATTGGCTGGGAATTCATACACCGCTGGATTGGACAGCTCAAGAAAAATCTCTAGCGCACCCTCCAGATCGCCGACTTGCTGCCGTGCGTCGGCTTCGTAGAACCTCCAAATTCCAACGTAGGGCGAACGCCGTCCAGCTTCTTTGTAATCGCCAATCGCTGCCAAATCATCTTTTAGTTTACTCTGGGCCCGGGCTCTTAAAGCAAAAACGTCCGCATATTCCACTCCCGAATCGATCTTCGATGTGATTATGTCGCGCATCGTTTGAGGTTCTAATTTTCCCTCAAGCTCAATAAGCTCGACGAATTCTTCGTACTCTCCCGCGTCAATATCAAGGGAGGTAATCTTTGGTTCACTGTCCGAATGAGAGGTCGGAAGCGGCGAATCCCAATCAAGTCCCATGGTGGCTAACTGCGTGCGAATCTTGCGGATGTCCCACAAGGTGGCGCCATTGGACTCATGAGCCACACATAACCACAAACCGTCGGAACTGAACTTGGCGGAATTATACAAACGCGGAGCGTCGGCAAATTGCAGTCTGGCCAGTATCTGTTGAGTGGTCGTCTCGATCAGCCCCAGTTCATTGGATCCCAACGGAATAACAACCAACTGACCGTCCGGTGAGATGGCGGGCTCAAATATTCTCACCGCTTTTTCGTTCACAATTCCCGCTAATTCCCAACTGTCAGTACGGATAAACTGGCAACGATTCGTCGACGAAATTACCAAGAGCTCGCTGTCCGGACTATACGCAACACCGGAAAAACTAGCCAATGGAAACTCGGCCAGGGTTTTCAACGAAGCGAATTCAGTGACGACGGCTCGATCGGCA
>JBGSIY010000009.1:0-2234 GCA_041742275.1 Pirellulaceae bacterium
CGAGCTCACGAAAAGAAAATCGAATTGGTCTTGGATTTTGATTTGCCGGCCAATGTTGTCGCCTTTGGGGATGGGCCTCGCTTGTGTCAAGTCATTTCAAATTTGGTCAGCAACGCCATCAAATTCACGCACCAGGGGCAGGTGCTGGTGCGAGTTCAAGGAGATGTTTCTAGTTCACCCGCGCAATTTCTGTTTGAAGTGATTGACACGGGAATCGGAATCGCAACCGAAAAAGCTCACTTAATTTTTCAAGAATTTGAACAGGCCGACAAATCAACCACGCGCCAATATGGAGGAACCGGCTTGGGATTGGCGATTGCCTCGAAAATTGTGGAAATGATGGAATCGACCTTGCAGGTAGAAAGTGAACTTAAGGTAGGTAGCCGATTCTTCTTCCCCGTCTCATTTCCTGTCTTGCAACAAAGCCAACTTGCTGATGCTCTGAGTCCGCTCAATTCTAAAATGGTAATTGTAGTCGAGGACCATGCACCCACAGCGTTGGCGTTAGAGCGAATGCTCGGCCGATGGGGATTGCAGACGCGATGGTTCCAGAATATCCATTCTGCAATCAGCGAGATGGCCATGAACCCTGTGTTGGCTCCACAGGAATGCCTGGCCCTGCTTTTGGACCTTTCTTGGTCGAGCAGCGACCCGATGGAATTGGTGCGGGAAATTCGCCAGAATCCGAAATGGGACGCCTTGCCGATCATCCTGATGACTTCCGGACAACGTTTGATAGCGGATCAGGATAACTTTCACTGTGAAAAAATTCTTAAGCCGCTGAAACCGATGGATATTTTGGAGGTTTTGATCAGTCTCGCAGGAGGGACTCCAGGGCCTCAGGAGGAGGAGTCCTCTCTCGGTCGGCCGGGAAACACTCCCTTGAAAATTTTGCTCGCCGAAGACAACCAAATCAATCAACGACTCGCCCGCGCTATTTTGGAAAAATTTGGGCACCAAATCATGGTCGCTGTGGATGGTCAAGAAGCGATTTTTAAGTGGGAGCAACAATCATTTGATTTGATTCTTATGGACGTGCAAATGCCCAAGGTCGATGGACTCGAGGCCACGCGGATCATTCGTGAACGCGAAGGCGGTGGGAGTCACGTGCCGATTGTCGCACTCTCCGCGCATACCTACCAAGGGTTTCGCGAACAATGCCTTGAGGCAGGTATGGATGACTATTTGTCAAAACCCCTGCGACGCAACAGCTTGTTGGACACCATTGAGAAACTAACAGGCCGACGCTCCGGCATTCGTTTGCCATTGAACAAACAATCCGAAGAACGAATCGTCGACTGGCGCCAAGCATTTGATACGGTCGGCGGAGACCGCAAACTGTTGAGCGAGTTGATCGACGTGTTTCTCGACGAGCACCCCAAGATGATTCGTGAGATTCAAGAGTCGCTCGGGAACCAAGATTTCGTACGATTGGGGCGGATTGCGCATGGATTGAGTGGTGCCGTGAACTACCTAGGCGCTCAAAAAACATTGACGTTAGCCCGGAAGTTGGAAGATTTGGCGCCCTCCAAAAAAATGAACGAGTGCTCCCAAGTGTTACTGGATCTCAATGTTTCACTAAAAAATTTGACTTCGGAACTCCAGAAGTTTAAAACCAAAGAGGATCGAGACCTGTAATGAACCCATAACGATGCCTCTCATCGGTTATACTTTCATTGACTCGAGAGATGGAATTTTTCACGGGAGGTGTGAGATGCCTAGCATACTGGTGGTGGATGATACAGCCGTTGATCGAAGATTAGCTGGAGGACTGTTGGAACAGACCCCCGATCTGGATGTTTTCTATGCGGAAAACGGCCAGGATGCCTTGTTGAAAATCAGCAACTACTTGCCCGATCTGGTCCTTACCGATTTGCAAATGCCGGAGCTGGATGGTTTGGAGTTAGTGAATCGGATTGTTGAGCGTTTTCCCGATCTACCGGTCGTTTTAATGACCGCACATGGAAGTGAAAATATTGCAGCACAAGCTCTTGCCAATGGTGCCGCCAGCTTTGTGCCCAAATCCGAGTTGGCCCAATCGCTCGTGGATACCGTACGGCAAATTTTGTCGATTGCCAGCGCTGAGTCACGACATAAACGTTTGAAAGCCAGCATCAAATCTTCGGCGTTCGAGTTTGAATTGGCCAATGACCCAGAACTGATCGCACCCGTTTTGGATCTCGTTCAGCAATTACTTGTAAACAACGAGCACTTTGATCATTCCGCTCGAATGC
>JBGSIY010000010.1:0-4432 GCA_041742275.1 Pirellulaceae bacterium
CGCCGCGCTGCGCCTTGACAAGCTTGAAGGGATGCTGAAATCCTAAGCGAAAACAACCGGAAAGGGTTGGCCAATTCAACGGGTTCGGGGAATTTCCTGTTTTGTCAGTTAAAAATCGGCGGCAAAAACGGGGACGACTACTCAAGCTATGGCGTTGCCCCATTTGGTTTAAGAATGAGTCGCCGAGCGATAGCACGCGATTCTGCTCGCAAAAGCCCGTAGGTGATGTGGTCGGTCTGATTCGAGGCAACCCCCTCGTGCATAATGGGAACCATACACCGGGAGTCAAAAACGGTCATTTTTTTCAACGTTATGGAAAGCAAACAGGCAATGCAATCAAACTATGTCATCATCGGCGGGAGCGGCGGGATTGGTTTGGGATTGGTCCGCCGCCTCGCAGAGGCCGGAAATCGTGTCACTGTCTTCAGTCGCAGTTTGGGGCCTCTGGCTGACCTCCGTCAAGTCGTTCATCACGAATTCGACGCCGTCGTCAGCGATGAATTCCCAACGCAGTTCCTACCCGAGTCCGTCAATGGATTCGCCTATTGCCCGGGCAGCATCAACCTTCGGTCTTTTCGCAGCACGAAGGCCGAGGCGTTTCGAGAGGATTTCGAACTGAACGTGATAGGGGCGGTGAAGACGATACAAGCCGTTTATCCGCGTTTGAAAGCCAGCGGTCAGGGGAGCGTGCTGCTGTTCAGCACGGTGGCTGTGGCCCAAGGAATGCCGATGCACTCATCGGTGGCGGTGGCTAAGGGAGCGATTGAGGGTTTAACGCGGACCCTGGCCGCCGAATTTGCACCCGAGGTTCGCGTTAACTGCCTGGCCCCCGCACTGACGAACACTCCGTTGGCGGCCCGATTTTTCAGTGATCAAACCAAAATCGAAGCGATGAGCGAACGCTACCCGCTCAAACGCTGTGGTACCGTCGACGATTTAGCCGCAGCCGGCGAGTTCCTGCTGACCCCCGCCTCGAGTTGGCTCACCGGCCAAGTTATTCATATTGATGGCGGCATGTCAACGATTAAGTGAGCCTCTATTCCCTCGCGCTAGTACTGCCAACCGACTATGGAAAAAAATTAGGCGTCCGTTGTAACGGACGCCTAATACAATTTTTCAAATTTAAAACTGATGTCGACCTTGAACTTCAGTCGCAGCTGTGAGCATCAACTAAAAGTCAGCGCCCATACCACCGAACTGAGCACCGACCAAGCCGAGCAATTCCAAGATACCGTCTTCGATTTCGAAGCTCATGTCCAAACCGTTGGTGACGGATTTGGTAGTGAAGCGAATTCGGTCGCGACCACTGGCGGTCAACTTGTCCGCCATTTGGCCCATCATGTCTTCCCCTTCGATCGCGGCGATTTTCTTCAGCAAGGGAGCGAGGAACAAGTTGTACTGCATGGGCAGATTGTCGGCATCGTCACCTGAGCGAGTCATTGAAGATTTCAAGTTATCCAGCGGGTCGCTGCCGGCAGCCAAGTAGATCACGTCGTTTCCAAAGCCGATGTAGATCTTGGCGGTGTCGCCGACGAGGTTTACCAACTCTTCTTCGTCCTCAGGAACCGAAACGATCACTTCATGCAATCTAACGTCATTGAATGTTTCGAAGTTCAAGTTGATTTCCGCTTCGTCACCGATCTCGGCTCGCATTTTTTCAACCAAGTCTTTGATTTTGGCTTCGAGGGACGCAGGGTTGGCGGTGGTCATTCCTACGGCCATGTTGGTGCTGTCGTCATTCATGATCACGTTAGCGCCCATGTCCATTTTGCCAGCGTCCATGGTGCCATCAAGGACGGCAAAAATCTCGCCGACCAAATCTTTGGCAATTGCCAATTCGGCTTCAGACATGTCGCCTTCATTAGACATTTCTTCCAAGGCCGTTTCTTGAAAATCTTTCATGACCGTTTTGTATTGAGCAATGTCTTCTGCTGACAAGGTCGCATTGGCATTGGCAGTGAAGGTCGCGCCTTCAGCCAAAAACCCGGCAAAGCGACTGGGAGTGTCCGATGCATAGTTACGACTTTGTTTGGCCAACAAAGAACCATCAAGTCCGACCAGTCGGGCGTCGAAATGAATGTTCTTATTGCCTTTGTCAAAATCCAAACCAATCACCAACTCGTCGGTTTCATTGATCAAGCTTTTGACTTGCTGCATTTGCATTTCAAAGTTTTTCTTTTGGAGATCCGCGGCCATCCCGCCGTCTTCTGCCATGTTCTCCAATTGCTCACGTGAGCTGGACTCAATCATTTCGATGGCTTGTGCACGAAGTTCTGCGGGAACGCGTTGGGCGTAAATTTTGGCAGCCATGTTGTATTGGCTGGGCATGTCTCCCACAAAACCTTGGAGATCCTCGGGTGCACCATCAAACAGTTCTTTGTTTGGGGTAATGACCGCGTAACCACCCATCTCTTTGACGAACATTTCGGGACCGTCCTCGGGCTGGATCACACTATAGCCGTCACCGTCCTCAACCACGGCAAAGCCAGACACGGTGTCGAGCATGTCATCGAGGTTGGAAACAGGCACATAGGCCAGCACTTCAGGTTGGGGATTCGAGCCCGAGAAAAACAACAACATCCCAATTGGTTTGGTTTTGTCGATGCCTCGCAGGAACCCTTCGGCTTGCATCCGGGCCATATTCCCCATTTGGCCCAAGCCAGCTGCCTCAGTCAGATAAGTAACGTCATCTAATTGGTCGTTCAACGAGGCCATCGAAACGACAATTGCAGGCTCAGCTGCTGTTTGAGCCATCAGCTTCGGTTGGGGCAGGAACGATGCCACCGCCAACGTCAATGCCAATAGCGTGGTACCAAAAAAAGTCTTCACAACAAGGGTCTCCGGTTCAAAAAAACGAAATACAATGGGTTATTAATTGTTAACTCAAACATGGCGGCTGGTATCGACTTCGGTCGGGGCGCCTATTCCTAAATCTTACTCAATTTTCGTAATGCCGGTTTTATCAAAACAAGGAAAATAATTGGTTTATCCTCAGATTGTGAGGGGTTTTTAACCAATATCGGTCGATTGCTCCCGGGTAGCAACAACCCCCAAAATCACCCGATCCTCGGCACCAGATTTCCTGGGGGTGCAATGTGTCCTGCACGCAATACGGTTACAATGAATGCCGAATTACGCATTCCAATTCGATTCGGTTTATTGGGGCGTTCCCATGAACAAAGTCGCGCTGCCAATTCCTCCGTTTCCGATTCACCCGCAACCGATTTTCGCGATGCCTATCCTGAGGCCGCCACCACACGTCAGTGAGTTCAAAATTCCCCATCGTTGGGGACATGGAGCCATCGAGTTTTTCCGTCTGGGGATTTTCCAGGAAATCGTCCCTTGGGGCGGGCCGGTTTGCGGTCGAGCCCTTTTAAATGAGGGGTAGCCCTGCTGACTTACGGCGCCTGCTGACTGACGGGCCCTGTTGGCTGGTCCGCCGATCTCCCTCCCGCGTTTGCTCGATCGTCAGAAGACGAACCTGGGCGAGGGCGGGACCAGGAACAAACGCAAGTAACAGAGCGCCATGAACATTGACTGAGCGCAATTGTGCAGATCGCAATTTTTCTGGGGCGTGCTTACCTGAGGCATGAACAAATTAACGCTCGCGGAACACAATGCGGCCTTTGGTCAAATCGTAAGGCGACAGCTCGACGCGAACCTTATCTCCGGGCACGATCCGAATGAAATTTTTTCTCATCCGACCGGCAACATGGGCCATCACTTCCCCACCCGTTTCCAATTGGACCTTAAACCGGGTGTTGGCCAGGGCTTGAGTGACAGTGCCACTCACTTCAAAAGCTTCATCGTTTGGCATGAACTCTCCATAAATAAAGAAACAAATTCAGAACACGCTCGTATCTTACTCGCATTTTCCCCTAAAAGTCCAGAGAGTTCAGCCCTTCGTCGATGGATTCCTGGATAAAACGCGAGTTTTCCAAGCCGATAGATAACCGAATGGTTCCCCCGTCAATTCCCGCCATTTGCCATTCCTGTGGAGACTGGCCCCGATGGCTGGTCGAGGCCGGATGACTGAGTGTGGTGGTTAACTCCCCCAGTGATGGGCAAAAAGGGATTCCTGGCATCCCTTGAATCAATCCGGTCGCCGCCGGCAGCCCGCCAGGAACTCGAAAAGATATCATATGCCCAAACAAGGTCTCCCCCTCGCCGCCAAATTGTCGCTGGGCTAACTCATGGTCCGGATGGCTCGGTAACCCTGGAAACGACACTTGGTCTACCCTTGGATCTTCCTCTAGCCAACGAGCGATTTGCCTGGCCGTCTGCGAGGCTTGGGTGATCCGTGTGTAAAGGGTCGCCAAACCGCGTTCGCACAACCAACAATCAAACGGACTGGAGGTCAGCCCCCACGTGCTCAGGGTCGCCGGGATCGTCCCCCAGTTCGCAGCAGCACCGCACAACAAGCCCATCACGA
>JBGSIY010000011.1:0-6848 GCA_041742275.1 Pirellulaceae bacterium
GCTCGTCGGGGGCTGAAACCTGTGAAATTCGATAGAGCCAAAACGCTTACGGTTCGGAGAACACAATGTCGCTCAGCTTTCCAAGCTGATAGCGAGCGTACCCTTGATTGCTTATGATCGTCGGGTGGTGAAACTTGGGAATTTCGCTAGAGCCAAAACGCTTACGGTTCGGAGAACCGAGCGACGTTGCCGAGAACTCGCCGAAGGGCAAGTTGTTGGCTGGGAAGTGAAATTCGGCGGCAGGATTTTTCAGCAAGTTGTACCTATTTCAATGAGTAAGTAGTTATCGGATTTTGCCAGAGCGTTTAACTTGGTTGTAGCCGTTTCTAGTTCGGAGAGCACAATGTCGCTCAGCTTTCCAAGCTGATAGCGAGCGTACCCTTGATTGCCTGTGATCGTCGGGTGGTGAAACCTAGGAAATTCGCTAGAGCCAAAACGCTTACGGTTCGGAGAACCGAGCGACGTTGCCGAGAACTCGCCGAAGGGCAAGTTGTTGGCTGGGATGCGCCGGTTGATAACGGCGAGGTTGAATGCTTGCAGGCGTTCTTTTGACCGTGTATTGAACCAGGCCAATGCGGTGAAGGTGAACCGGACGCTAACGCGTTTCGGCTGATGATTCGGATCCGTTTTGGGATTGGCTTATTCGCCAACGATCGATTTTATGTGTTCTTGCAGGGAGCCTTCGAGTCTGGGGCCGTTGATTTCCACGACGCGTGAGGCGATATAGTTTCCCCAGCGAGCCGCTTGCTGGGACGTCATGCCGTGGGTGATACCGTAGAGCACACCGCCAGCGAACGCGTCTCCGGCTCCGACAGTATCGATCGGTTTAACGGGAAAACCCGAGACGGCGACGACTTCGCCTTTTTCGCAGACGTAGCAACCGTTTTCGCTATTGGTGATGAAGGCGAGGTCGACGATCTGGCCCAAAATCCGCACACACTCGTCCAGATCATCCGATTGGCAGAACTGATGAGCTTCGGCGGCATTGCAGAACACGATATCGCAATAGTCGTTGACAATTTTAGAAAAATCGGCTGCGAAGCGATCGATCAAAAAAGAATCCGAGAACGTGAACGCCGCTTTGACACCTTGCCGTTTCGCTTGTTGGAAGGCTTCAATGCAACTTTGCCGAGGCAGCTCGGCGTCCCAGAGGTAGCCTTCCACGTAGACGATTTTGCTTTGGGCAATTTGGTCGGCGTCGATATCTGTGGGGGCCAGCGACGTCGAAATACCCAGATGCGTGCACATCGTTCGTTCCGCATCGGGCGTGGTCAGCACAACGCAAGTCCCGGTAGGCAGGCTGGCTTCGGCAGCCAGAGGCACATCAAAACCGATACCAGCCTCCTGCATGTCGCGGCGATAGAACTCTCCATGGGTATCATGAGCCACCTTGCCGGCATAGGTGCCCGTCCCGCCACTTTGAGCGATCGCAACCATGGAGTTGGCTGCTGAGCCCCCGGAGGCCAGGGTCAGGGGATGACGTTCGAGTTTCTGAAGGACTGCCGACTGTTGAATCGAATCCATCAGCGTCATGGACCCGCGGTTTATCGCCAAATCCGCGATGAATTTATCTTCGACGTGAGCCAAGATATCCACCATGGCGTTACCCACACCGTAAACGTCGTATTTTTTTTCACTCATGGTTTGCTTCAGAAATAATAAAGGGTTGTGAATCTGATATGTCGCTCAATAGTAAATTTCGACGTTTCCCGGTCGGGCGACGGAGATTGGCCGCGACAAAATCGGAAGTTGATTAGATTATGCCGAGACCCGCCCAAATCACAACCGGTGGGCAATCCACCCGGGGCTGCCAAGATGAAACCAACAGAAGGGGATAGGCAAACGGGCCGAAATGTCGAATACTAACAGGCTTGTTATGGGGGAATGGACTAGGCCAACTGAAGACACAAACATGAGTTCAATAACGACCTTTATCGCCGTCGATATGGCGCCGGTGATCAAAGCCGCAGCAAAAAAGCAGATTCGGGCCTTGGAAAAAATCACATCGGGCTATCGCTGGGATGACGTGCAAACCTTATTCTTGACTCTGAAGCAATTGGGGAAAGTCGAAGATCGGGAGATTCCGGATCTGTGCCGTTATGTGGAAGGGGCCGTGAAGGCCAGCAGGATCTTTGATATTGATTTTCGCGGGCTAGGGGCCTTTCCGTCATTGGATCGACCGCGAACGATTTGGATGGGAATCGAAGATGTCGACGGCGCTTTTGCGACGTTACAGCGGAACCTGGACGACGTTTTATCCGACAAAATGGGTTTTCAACCGGAAAAGAAAGAGTTCAAGGCCCATTTGTCATTGGGGCGGAGCTTGGAACCCCCGCAACCCTCCCGTGAACTGAAGGAGTACCTGGAGCAATCGGCCGATGTTGAATTTGGCAGTATGGAAGTGGATCAAGTCATCATTTACTCCATGTTCACCAAACGTGGCCCGACCACGTACACTCCCATGGCCACCATCGATCTGGAGGCGTAACGGGCGATCTGGAGGCGTAACGGGCCGCCTAAAACAGCAGGAGTTCCGAGAGATCGACAATCGGGGCTTGAGCAGGCTGGGGCTTGATGGACTGTTTTGTCGGAGAGCTAGCTGTTTTTTGAAAAAAATAGACTGCATTGACCTAAGGTGTCCGGGGACCTGCGAAGATTAGTACATCAGGGATCTTGAAAACAGGCTGTTAGGGCCCTAAGGTACAAGGAGCTTACGAATCTTGAAGGTACTCCCCAATGTCTACCTTGGGCTTGCTCCCAACTTGGGCTTGCTTCCAAGGGCTGAAGTTTGCTCGAACAGCCGGTTGTTGAAAGTGTCCCTTTAGTTAAGAGAATGGTTAAAACGGTGGCCGCGGAATCGCCAATCGATT
Organism: Pirellulaceae bacterium; assembly: GCA_041742275.1. Classification (GTDB taxonomy): domain Bacteria; phylum Planctomycetota; class Planctomycetia; order Pirellulales; family Pirellulaceae; genus BJ22. Next base: position 2,871 of record JBGSIY010000011.1, read on the forward strand.
TGCTCGAAGGCAAATTGGCTGACGCTGGGGTTGCCTTTCGGTGAAATGCCCTTAGTTTGGTTGATACTCTTGAACGTTAATAATGCTGGAGCATTGACAATGCCCGGGGGATATTAACCAAAAATGTCTGACGAGGGATCGTCGACCAAGACACGGTGACTCATTTTTGAATTCCATTTTCGGAATTTATTTTAGATGGGTTTGGGGACGAGTCGGGGTGTCGAAATTGACGGAGCTGTCTGATGTCCGCGTCCGTTTCATACTCAAATGCTACAAACTCAAATGCTGAGGTAATCATGGCCAAGAAAGCTACTAACAGTCGTGTTGCAAACAAGAAAAAATCGGAGTCGACCGCTGAGCAAATGCTCAAGGGGAACGAGACTTTAAAGAACACCGTTCAGCAGATTGAAAAGCAATTTGGAAACGGTGCCATTATGACCTTGGGGGCCGATACCGTTTCTCAGATTCGAGGTATTTCCACTGGCAGTATTTCACTGGATATTGCGTTGGGAGGGCAAGGATTACCGTGTGGGCGGATCATCGAGATCTTTGGCCCGGAATCCAGCGGTAAGACGACCATTGCGTTGCATGTGATCGCCCAGGCCCAGAAGAAAGGTGGCATCGCGGCGTTTATTGATGTGGAACATGCTTTCGATCCAACCTGGGCCAAAAAATTAGGCGTGGATCTCGATACCCTTTTGGTCAGCCAGCCCAACAGTGGTGAAGAGGCCATGCAGATTAATGAGATGCTGATCAAATCCAATTCCGTGGATATCGTCGTGTTGGACTCCGTGGCCGCCTTGGTTCCCAGACAAGAACTTGAGGGGGAAATTGGAGATTCGCACGTCGGGTTGCAAGCTCGATTGATGAGCCAATCGATGCGAAAGCTGACGGGGGCGATCAGTCGCAGCAAAACGTGCGCTGTCTTTATCAACCAGATTCGCGAAAAAATTGGCGTGATGTTTGGCAGCCCCGAAACGACTCCCGGTGGGCGGGCTTTAAAGTTCTACAGTTCCTGCCGAATCGATGTCCGAAAAATCGGAACGTTGAAGGACGGTGAAGAGCAGGTCGGGCAGCGAGTGAAGTGCAAGATTGTTAAGAACAAGGTAGCGCCTCCCTTCCGAGTGGCCGAGTTTGACATGATGCATTCCAATGGAATCAGCCTGGAAGGGGACGTTTTGGACTTGGCCGTTTTAGCCAAAATCGTTCAACGCGCCGGTGCTTGGTTTAAATATGGGAATACCCATTTGGGCCAAGGCAAAGAGAAGGCGCGTCTGTTTTTGGTCGAGAATCCAGATATTTGCGAGGAAATCAAGGATAAGGTGATGGCCGATAGTGGCCAAATCGTGGACGCCTTAGAGACTGAGCCGGTAGCCGAAGAAGCCGACGACGCCTTGGAGATGGTCAGCGAATAGTTGTCGCTATTTTTAAACTAAAATTAAGATCCCCGAGAACAGGCACCGCGAGGTCGATTTTTTCGGGGATTTTTTTGCGCTTTGATTTCTTTGATCGACTCTGGCGACAACTCGCCCGATAATCCGAAAAATCGGAAAATGTTTCCCAAATAGTTGAATCACGCTGCGGCACATAGTATGCTAGGGATTCGCGACCCCTTTTCATTTGTTCAGTTTATTCTCAGTGGGATCAAGTCTATGCGAAATGTTTTTTGTTATGCGTTCACGGCTCTTTTGACTTACTCTGCCGTAGCCGTGGCGCAACCGCCCGATTCGATTGGAACTGACCGTTGGATTGGCAACACTGCTTTGGCCCAAAGCCAAGGGTTTGCTCAAGGCGACCCGTTAACACTGACCTGGGGATTCGCCGCTGCCAATACGCCGATCAATGATGCTGCCTTCTCTGGATTCGCCAACGGTAATAACAACTTACAAGCTCGTTTGAACGGGCTATATGGAAGCCAAGCCGTTTGGCAGCCTTTGTTTCAATCGGTGTTTGATCGATGGAGTCAGGTCGCGGGGTTAACCTATGTTTTCGAGAGCAACGATGACGGAGCACCGTGGATTGGTCCCGGGAACACACTCAATTTAGGTCAGGTCGGAGTACGTGCCGATGTTCGCATTGGAGGAAAACCGTTAGATGGAAACAGCGGAGTTCTCGCCTATAACTTTTTCCCTGAATTTGGTGACATGGTGTTGGATACGGGGGACAATTTCTACAACGATTTGTCGAACAATTCTAGAGTCTTAAGAAATATCGTATCTCACGAACACGGCCATGGATTGGGAATGGCGCACGTGGTTTCCAATAATGCAGCGTTTTTGATGGAGCCCTCCATCAACACAAACTTTGATGGACCGCAGTTGCACGACATTCTTGTGGCTCACCGAGGCTATGGCGACGTTAACGAGAAGGGTTTGGGAAACGATACTGCCGTGTTGGCCACGAATTTGGGATTTGTGCCGAGTGGCCAGTCGGTTTCCATTGGTAATGATGCTCGGAATTTACCCGTCGCATCGACAGAGGTTGATTTCGTGAGTATCGATAGCAACACGGACACTGACTATTATAGCTTTTCGATTGGCGGTACGGGTACGCTGGATGTTCTCTTGGAGGCGATTGGGCCGACTTATGGTACGTCTCCCCAAGGCGGTAACGGATCGAGTGCTTTTAATCTTTCTCGCCGAAGCGATCTTTCGATGTTGTTGTTGGACTCAGATGGAATCTCGCCATTATTGTTCGCCAATGCCACAGGACTGGGAGGGAGCGAAAGCTTCAATATAGAATTGGATCCAGGAACTTATTTCTTGCGGATTCAGGGATTGGGGAATTTAGACGCCAATTTGCTGGATACTCAATTTTATGCGTTGGGCGTTAGTTTTGTCGCCGTACCAGAACCCACCTCCGCCATGCTACTTGGTTTGTGCGGGGTGCTCGGATTTGGCTGGCGCCGCCGCCGAGTCTAAATCGGCAGGCATCTAAATTTTAAACCGGAACATTAATACCCGTCAAAGTTGATTTGGCGGGTTTTTTTATGCGCCAACAGGGTGCGATTACGGAACGGCAATCGCAAGGAACCTTGAAATTGGTCGTGGGAAGCAACTATTCGATTTGGGTGGAAGAAGATATATTATTCCGGTCAACGACCTGAAAATTGCCCTGGTGTCTTTGCTCAAAAAAGTCGACTTTCTGACGGGGGGACACCCCGTGTATTGCAGTGAACCCGGTAACGAATCGTCCAACTATCAAGTTTTAAAATCAATGAAGCCACTCTCGACCGACGAACTCCGCGAAATGTACTTGGACTTTTTTGTCCAAAAGGGACACCGGTTGTGCCCCAGCGATGTTTTGGTGCCCAAATGGGACAAATCCGTGTTGTTTACTCCGGCGGGGATGAATCCATTCAAAGATCATTTTTTGGGAAAGGTCAACCTCGAATTTACCAAAGCGACCAGTTGCCAGAAGTGTTTAAGGACGGGCGACATCGACAATGTTGGCCGGACGGCGTTTCACCATACCTTTTTTGAAATGTTGGGCAACTTTAGTTTCGGTGACTATTTCAAAAAAGAGGCGATTCATTGGGCCTGGGAATTTTTGACGGGTCCCAAGTGGTTGGCGATCGATCCGGACCGGCTAACGGTGACTGTCTACCTGGATGATGACGAAGCGGCGAATATTTGGCATGACGAAGTTGGCCTTCCGCTGAATCGAATCAAACGGATGGACGAGCACGATAATTTTTGGCCAGCGGGTGCTCCTTCGCAGGGGCCCGATGGCGTTTGCGGACCCTGCAGTGAAATATTCTATCTTCCTCCTGGGGCCAAATCCGATGTCGAAATCTGGAATTTAGTGTTCACTCAATTCAATCGTGATGGGCAACCCCCGAACAACCTGCGGCCATTGCCCAGCAAGAACATTGACACCGGTATGGGTCTAGAGCGTACGGCTGCGCAATTGCAACAAGTAGAGACCAACTTTCACATCGATATTCTGAAGCCGATTGTTTTGGCGGCCGCAGAAGTC
>JBGSIY010000012.1:0-1693 GCA_041742275.1 Pirellulaceae bacterium
CCCTTCCGCACGCAAAAATGACGGCAACCCAGCCGAAAATGAGGCTTTGCGATAGCGAAAAACCGCAAAAGGACAATCCAACCCAATGTCCCTAACCCCGACGAATGTCAGAACCCGGAAAACGTACCTGAATCCGATAAATCGACTTGGTGTGTTTAACCACGGCCCCCGTTTGCAAGTTAATGACGTCGACGACTTCATGAATGTTCTTGTCAATCACGGCCTGATAACCGCGTTCTGAAAAGATATCAATCAGAATCGCTAAAGCCCCGGGGCGTTCGAATACCGGGTCTTCCGAGTTCACGATGGCCCAACCCACCAGCGCGTGCCGAAGAATGATGGGCATAAAGCGTTCGTTGATCAGATCGATCACATATTGGAACAGTTCCGTGTGTTCAATCGCATATGTGTCCAAGCGTTTGACGAGTTCCGTGCGGGCATTGCCAGCAATTTCACTGGCTAGCGGAATCCCGCGGATCATGTCGTAAGTAGCTTGGTCCAGCTCCAACGAACTTTGGTACTGGAATTCGTTGAGGATGTTTTTCTCGACCTCTTCGATTGAGCCACGAGCGTTGACAAAGTGATAGTGATAAATTTCCCTTAAGCTCTGCAGTGCGTCCCATGTTTGTTCTTTGAAAACTTGATAACGTCGGCGGGCGGCGTCAACGTCCAGGTCCGTGACCCGCAATTCTTGGATTTCCCCGACACCTGTTTCCATGACCGTTTGATTGTGCCGTCGAATTTCATCACCACGACGCAATTGCCGCTCCACGCTCTCCTTCTCTTCAACAAATAAAACCATCACGTGGATCACCGGCCGTCGGAAGTGTAACGCCAGTTTGGTCCCCTTAAATTCATTATGCAGGTCATTGATTCGATCCACGAGCAGTTTGACAAACTCAACTTGGACTTTTGTGCGAGGAAAACCATCGAGCAGGACACCGTCACGATATTGCGGATCAATTAGCTTTCGCAGCAACAAACTAATCACTTCGCGATCGCCGACTAATTTTCCGGCGTCTTTGATTCGTTTCATTTCGGGGGAGTCCAGGAGCGAGCTAATTACAATCGGCTCCCCGGCAAAACCGCGTGCTTGCATGATGAATTTTGTTTGAGTCCCCTTACCTGCCCCCGGAGCCCCTCCCAATAAAATGATGGATTTCGGAAAGCACAGGTTTTGTCTCCCGAACTCGTCTTCCAGATCACTCCACGCCGTCTGGAAAATCATCATGGCGTCCTTGATTTCCAAATCACCAGGCAAACCGGGAGGATTCATTTTTGCGGATTCTTGCGACATCAATTCCACCAAGAAAAAAAAGGAGTCAGGAGCACGCGGGAGCGCCGCGATAATCGTTTGCTGATTGTAACTGAAATTTTTCCCGATTTAACTTCGGGTTAATTTTGTCACACGAGGGCCGCCGTTGCGAGAGAAGCCCCTTTTAGCCCAGATGTTCCTGCTCAAACTCCAGAGCTTGCCGGACAACCTGTTCCCAAGGGTACAAATAGGGGAGGGGGTCGGGAATCCCCAGGCGGTGGAAGGCCAGAATTCGCTCGACGTCCGAACCCGTTAAACCCGTCGACGTGCCCGACTGATCTGGTGCGTAGCTGGTGATGGTGCTACGGAAAATTCTTAAAAAATCCAGCCCCAACTCCCGAGCCGAACGCTGGGCGTCACTCAAAATGCCGAACTTGT
>JBGSIY010000013.1:0-6237 GCA_041742275.1 Pirellulaceae bacterium
GGCCTAACCTTTTTAAGGTCCTAGAATGGATCGCTTGAACGGTTTGGCAACCTATTTTGAAATGCCCGTTCTGCCCCACTTGTTCACCAAGACTTTTTTCATCCCAATCCACGGCAAAACGCGAAACATTGAACTTCTGCGACAAATTCCAAAATGTGGCGTGCCTCGAGACAAAGTTTCACGTCGTCATGCGTGGGGATCAATCGTGTTCCAACGCAAATCCACCAGGAAACTCGCTACTCGCGACTGAAATTCCACCTGAACTCTTGCAAAAAATGAAATTGGGAACCATCCGTTGCGTCTTTGTCGAGCGGACGTTTTGTCGCAGGCGGATAAATCTTGAAAAACGGTCGCGACCTCGCCACATTGAGGTATTAAAAACGAACCCATTAGATAAAACTAACGTCTCAGACTCCAGTTGATGGACCGTTCCACCGCACTACCCAACCAACATGCATCCGATGCAGTTAAAATCCTTGCTCCTCAATCCGAGCCACCCGTTATCGGATTCAATACCAATTTATTTCAAACAATGCACAAGCCTTTGATCCGATCACGACCGTAAAAGCATGAACAAGAAAAAGCTCTTACAACTGGGTGTACCTCCCGACTGTATCCCTGCTGCGATTCGCGCAGTGCAACGAGCCGCGGACGCGGATCAGAAAGTCCACCCCAAGAAAACCCTTCCACTCGTGATTGAGTCACCTCAATCCTTTCAGTCGGATCCGGTATGGTGCGAATTGGCCAACGAATTGATCGCGATAGCGGCGCTGGTTCCACATCAGCCGATTGGCTATTTGACCTGGGGCGCAGGCTTAGACGCAGCCGCTCATCAACAAATGGCCAACGCCTGCCGCCTCCCGATTTCACGCGCGGCGGCACTGATGCCCGATGCGCATGTTGGATACGGTTTGCCAATCGGCGGTGTGTTGGCCTGCGAAAACGCCGTTGTGCCCTATGGGGTCGGCGTCGATATCGCTTGTCGCGTGAAGTTAACCCTCACGGATTTGCCCCCTGCCGTTTTAGTTGCCAATGATGCGGCGACCTGTCGTGAACTGGATCGCGCCTTAAACCAGGGAACAATTTTTGGTTCCGGCGCAACTTACAAGAATCCCCAGTCTCATCAAGTAATGGACGAAGACTGGTCGATCACGGCAGTGACCCGCGAAATGCGCGATCGCGCATGGCGTCAACTGGGAACCAGCGGCAGCGGCAACCACTTTGTCGAATGGGGTCTCGCGACCATCTCGGACGGCAGTCTAGGAATCGCGCCGGGTACTTATGTCGGTTTGCTCAGCCATAGTGGCAGCCGCGGGGCTGGAGCTCGCGTTTGCGAACGTTACACGGACATCGCCCGCCGTTCGGCACCGGCGTTTGTACGTGATGATCCGCAACTCCGCCACCTCGCCTGGCTGGATATGGACAGCGAAGCGGGAAAGGAATACTGGGGCGCCATGAACTTGATGGGGCATTACGCAGCCGCCAATCATGAAATCATCCATCGCAATGTGACGCGACTGGCGGGGGCCCAGCGATTGTTTTCCATCGAAAACCATCATAACTTCGCCTGGATTGAAGAACATGGCGGGCAAGAATTATATGTTCACCGCAAGGGCGCCACGCCCGCAGCAGCGGGGGATTTAGGTATCATTCCCGGCAGTATGGCCGACAGTTGTTTCTTGATTCGAGGCAAAGGTGAAGGTCGAAGTCTGAATTCGGCATCGCATGGTGCCGGGCGCAGAATGTCTCGCACCGCCGCCAAAAAACAATTTCGCTGGAGCGATTGGTCGGATTTCTTACGCGAGCGACGCGTCCGTCTGCTCGCCGGCGGAATCAACGAAGTTCCCGGTGTCTACAAAGACATCCATGAGGTGATGGCCGCCCAATCCGATTTGGTGGAGGTGTTGGGGGAATTCCAACCGAGGATCGTGATGATGTGCGGCGATGGTAGTCCGGCCGAAGATTAGTTTCACAGGGCAACCTCATCGTTTCGGATCGCTGAGTCCCGTTTCAGTTGACTCGCGGCCGCCACAACGTTTGGCGGCCGCCGTCCACCCTCGAGCGAACTTCTCTCCCCCCATCAAACCCTCACATTCCTCCTCGGTCTCTTCTATTATCCACTCAAGACGATTCTGGCAGCGCTCGAGTCATCACCTAGAGCATTTCTCATTAACGCTCAACTCGGCCACGTCTCCATTTTTTCTTGGTCCTCTACTTGTAATCGGTTCCATGACCAAGCATCATCGAGACAGAGAGTTGGTAGTATAATTTGATGAGATTGCTCCAATTTATCTCACGTTCCATCCGACAACCGAGAACGATAAGCCGAAATAAAATCAAAAGGGAATCATTCATGTTTCGTATATTGCTAACACGCTCGAAGGTCCGGTTGGCTTTCGTATTTTTCTTTGGACTCGTTCCCTTTCTCTCTAGCCTGCCTGTTCAGGCTCAACCCCTAAAACCCGCGCCGGATCGCCGCGAAGGCGAAGGGGTTGGCCCGTTCGATACCCTGGTGATAAAAAATGCCATCGTGATCAATGGAACCGGGTCCCCTCCGTTCGGTCCGACGAATATCGTGATCAAACAAAACCGAATCGATTCGATTGGTCGAGCAGAAATCAAAGACGCCGATTTTGTGGTGGATGCAACGGGCATGTATGTAATGCCCGGCTTCATCGATATGCATGCACATCAAGGCAGCCGCGAGAAAGCTCCCGAGGCGGAATATGTTTACAAATTGTGGATGGCCCACGGGATCACGACGTCGCGAGGTGTTCCTCTGGCAGACAATGACTGGACGGTCAGCGAGCAAAAACGGAGCGAGAAAAACCAAATCGTCGCCCCGCGAATCATTAATTACCAACGCCCGCCTCGCGAATTCAAAAAACTCGAAGACGCCCGCGAATGGGTGCGATCCGCGCGGCTCCGAGGAATCCAAGGTCTCAAACTGGGGGCCTATCCCCCCGAAATCATGGCCGTGATTTTGGATGAGGCCAAACGCCAAGGTCTAGGGAGTGTCGCCCATCTCGATCAAATGGGCATCGCCCAAATGAACGCTCTCGACGCCGCCCGCTTGGGCTTGCAATCCGTGACACATTATTACGGTCACTTCGAAGCTCTGCTCAAGGACAACGTTGTGCAACCCTGGCCGACGGATATGAATTACGACGATGAACAATATCGTTTCGGACAGGTCGCCCGGTTGTGGGACAAGATTCATCCCCCAGGTAGTCCCGAGTGGAATGCCTACTTGCAAGAACATCTGGAACTCGGCACCGTCTTTGACCCCACCTTCACCATTTATTCAGCCAGTCGAGACGTGATGCGGGCGCGAACCGCAGAATGGCATGACCAATACACGTTGCCGACGCTGTGGGAATTTTTTCAACCGAGTCGCAAGGCCCATGGCTCCTATTGGTTTTACTGGACTACTGAAGATGAAATCGCTTGGCGCAATTTTTATCAAGTCTGGTTTCGGTTGGTTAATGATTACAAAAACATGGGAGGCCGAGTTACGACGGGAGCCGATTCCGGGTTTATCTACGATACGTTTGGCTTCGGTTACATTGAGGAATTTGAGCTTTTGCAAGAGGCCGGCTTTCATCCACTGGAAGTCATCCAAGCGGCCACCTATAACGGCGCATTGACCTTGCATGAACCGATGGGGAAACCGATCGAATTCGGTGTCGTTCGCCCCGGTTTACTCGCCGACCTTGTGATCGTCCCCGAAAATCCGCTGCAGAATTTCAAGGTCCTCTTGGGTACCGGAGCCATGAAGTTGAACGACGAAAACCAAATCGTTCGCGTCGGCGGTGTCCGCTGGACGATCAAAGACGGGATCGTTTATGATGCCCCGCAACTCCTCAACGATGTGGCTGAAATGGTCAAAGCCCAAAAAGCCTCTTTGGGTATTCTCACGCCGGAAATAATCGTAGAGCCGAAAAACACCTCCGAATCCTCAAATCGATCCGATGATAGCGGTCAACTTAAATAAAACCGAACCCGCTCCGATCGCGCATTGCCTCGGCATCGAAATTTTTTCAAGCTGCAGCAAAGGCCGTTTTGGTTTGGCGCGAAAACCCGTTCGCTAACATCGCTCTGCTGACCGGGCCGAATACGATTGCTGCAAAATAATCGATCACGCCCCAGCGTGACGTCGTGAGTCCGGCGGAAAAATCTCACAGCGACCAAGGCCCGATTCGATATCGCCGCTCGCGCCCTAGATCGCAAAACAGCCTGCGTCTTAGCCGACGGTTTGGCTTGCCGTTTCCATTGCCGTTTCGCCCACGACTTCAGGAACATGCTCTCCAAAGGGCAGCGGTTGCCAACCCATCCATCGCCGAAAGAGCTGGTTCATGTCATCCAAAATGGAATAGGCAACCGGCGTCACAACCAATGCCAATAGCAAACTCAATGCCTGACCACCAATAATCACCTTAGCCATACTTGCCCGAGCCCCCGATCCGGGCCCTTGCCCCAAGGCGATCGGGATCATGGCGGCGATCAACATCATGGTTGTCATCAAAATCGGCCGCAAGCGTATATGGTTCGCGTTCAAAATCGCCGTCAATCGAGGTTCACCCGACCGACGTAATTCGTTGGTTTTATCGACTTGCAAAATCCCATTCTTCTTGATGATCCCAATCAACATGAACAGACCAAACATCCCGTACAAGTCCAAATCGGAACGAAACAACAAGAGCGATACAAGGCCAAACGGAATCGTAACGGGAAGAGCCGCCAAAATACTGATGGGAAAAATCCAGCTCTCGAATTGAGCTGCCAAAATCAAGTACATAAACAGAACGCTCAACCCCAAAGCCACAAGGAAATAATATCCCGTTTCTCCCAACGTCTTCGCTTGGCCAATAAAATTGATCTGATACTCCGCTGGCATTTCCAAATCGTTCACAATTTCCGTCGCGCGTTGCACAGCTTCGTTCAAAGAAATCCCATCTGGATTGGCCATGAACGTAACAGTGCGCTGCCGCCCATAGCGATCAATCTGGCTGGGTCCGCGAGCCTCCGTAACATCAGCTAAACTTGACAGCTGGACTAATCCCGCCGTGGGCGATGGAATCGTGAGCGCCGACAACGTGGATGGATTGGTGCGGAAGGATCGGTCGGCTCTCAACCAAACGTCATATTGCTCGACTCCCTCGTTGTATAAAGAAATGGGCTGGCCGGCGATTAAAATGTTCAATGTGGTGGCCACTGCTTCCACCGAAATCCCCAGATCGGCAGCTCGATCGCGATCAATGCTGATTTGCAGTTCCGGTTTTCTCAAAGACAACGTTGAGTCCACGTCCACCAACCCCTTGATGCCCGCCAATTGATCTTTGATGATATCCGAATATTTCCCTAGTTGTTCCAAATTGGGTCCCTGCAACGTCATTTGGAATAAACGCGTGTCCTGACCCGTCGCTTGAATTGTCGCCACATCGGTGACCGCCGTTCTCAAGTCGGGGTACTCTGTCAAGATCGCGCGGGCCTGGTCCATCACATCAAACTGGGAAAATTCCCGCTCTTCTAATTCTTGCATACGCAGATAAATGGAACCACGAGTCACATCACCGGTTCCTTTGCCGGTGTTTTCACCAATCACCGTATACCGATATTCGACCCCGCGCAATTCCGCTAAACGATTTTCGATTTCAGTGATCACCTGGTTGGTCCGTTCTAGCGTATACCCCTCGGGCGCAATGAAGTTCACTTGGAATTCACTCTGATCGTCACGGGGAACCAGGTTCACGCCCAACTGCGAGGCGATGGGAACCGTGGAAAGAAACACCCCCACACTGGCGATGACCACCAACCAGCGAAATCGCATCGACTGTCGCAGGATCATGCCGTAAAAGGCATCGACGCTCCTCCATACCCAACCCGATTTGGAACCATGTCCTCCATCTCCTGCCGGTTCCAGCTTCAAAAATCGAGAACACAACATCGGCGTCAACGTCAGTGAAACAAACAAACTCATGACAATCGCAAACGCAACTGTCAAACCGAAACTACTAAAAAACCGTCCCACCATACCGCCCATAAAACCGATCGGCAAAAAAATGACCAACAACGACAGACTGGTCGCCAAGACGGCCAGCATGATTTCATTGGTCCCCTTCCGGGACGCTTCGCGCGCGTCGAGCCCATCTTCTTCCATGTGCCGAAAAATATTCTCATGCACAACCACAGCGTCGTCGATCACAATCCCAATTGCCAAGATTAAACCGAGCATCG
>JBGSIY010000014.1:0-2737 GCA_041742275.1 Pirellulaceae bacterium
TGGCTGGAGAAGCCCCGGGTACTGAAAAAACCGCCTCGAAACAGTCGTGGCCGACCGAAGCATTACCCGCGTCTTCGTAAGCGAGACCAGCCATACGAGGTGCAGAATCTGGCCGTCTGGTCCCCGACGTTTCGTGACCAGCGTCCACAACGGTATCGCATCCAGGACACGCATCACGGAAGTGAGGTCTGGGAAATCCGCTGGGAGGCCTGTTGGCGACAGTCCCCTGGCGGAAAGCTCGTCAGCAATCAGTGTACGCTTGTTGTCGCCCGCAATGTACTGACGGACGAGACAAAATATTTTTTGTTCAATCGTGTGCCGGGCCGGGATGGATGGTCGCTGCGAAAAATTCTTCGCGTTGCGTTCGGACGCTGGCCGATCGAAACCACGCTTCAAGAGATGCGCGAACATCTGGGTCTCGAAACAACTCGCGGGTGGACTCGAAACACCGTGTTGCGTATGGCACCGTGTTTATTGCTGTTATACACTCTCGTCGTCCTGTTTTACGATTCGCTGCCTGGCACCAGCCCCGACGTTCGGTGTCGAACATGGGCCAACAAGGAAAAAACATCTTTTTTTGATATGAACTTGAGCGTAAGGCACTATCTTTGGATCAAATGCGTTTTTGCACAGGTGCCTGGAGGAAGTGCTGTTCAAAAACTACCACCGAAAATACGCCTGCTCCTTGACTATGGCCTTATGCAGGCTGCATAAATGGAAAAAAGTCGTGTCAAGCGTTTCCTGTTTATTTGCCTGTTTTAATCGGGCCCATTTTGTCGGCAGGAGCAGCGGGGGCTCCTTTGGATGACGGACCGAATTTGATGCGCACGATGGCTGACGACTCGGCAGACCCCTGCCGAACTTCTCCCGCCGACCCGCTCGCCTCATGAGTGGTGACCACAAACAAAGTATCGTATTCATCATGCGCTAATAGCTCGGACTCTCTTTTCGCCAATGCGCCTGCGATCACTCCCGCTGTATTCGAATGGCCAACGATCAGCACAACTCCCCCAGCATGCTGCTCCCGCAGTTTCGCATACCACTCAGCACTCGTTTGCGAATAGTCTTGAATCGTCAACTCTCGCGCCTCGGCCAAGGGCCTCGCCGTATTCTGGGTCCGTTCATAGGCAGTTGAGTAAACGGCGTCGACGTTGAAAATCTCACCCAACCGTTGCAGGATGATCGCCCGCTCCTGGCCCGCTGGTGATAACGCATCGGCCTCTCCCTCGCGTTCGGCATGGCGAACGACGAGCCACGTGGTTGTCTTCCGCAGGTCGACGGGGGCGGGAGGGACTTGAGCTTCTATTGCCGACTGCTGCGTCTGGGCACTCGCTGGACTCCCTACCAATCCTATCAGTGCCAGCCAACACACGACGACCTGCCACAACACTTTCGTAAAATGCCGCTTCATTTTTTGCTACTTTCACAGATTAAAAAAATCACAACGCTTCCGCATCGATCTTTGTCAACGCTCGTTCTAAAAGATCTTGAATGGAATCAAACGCACCCCTTCGGTCGGCAATGTCGGCAGCACAGCCCCTGTGGAAAGATCCACTTCGAAGGGGCGGGCTAGACGATTTCCTGCGATGTCTTCGATATCGTTGTCGATGGCCAGAATATACTCGCTGTTACTCCACGGTTCCTGAGGATGAAACACCCAAGTCCTTTCTTCATCCCGAACCTCCACCGTCCCTTTCCATTCGCGGTCACCAGCCAGAACTCGAATGGCACTCTCCAACATTCCACGATTCATCGCGCGGTCGAAGTGAATGACTACGGGCTCATGGCTATTCCTCGTTTCCGGATACTCAAACTCCCATTGCTCCATACTTAATTGGGATTCCCAAGGCTCAACTACGGAAAACGATTTTCGTATTTCTTGCTCCAAAGGCTGATTTTGAGCGTCTTTCCAAGTTCGCTTGACGATCAGCGTGTAACGCTGCCCCGGCTCGAGCGGCGGCCCCAAATCGCGCCTCGGTGTTAACTCCTTCTTTATTCTCCCAGGATCAAACAATAGAGAAAAGCGTTCTTGTTGCGGGTCCCATAATTCTTGAGGCAATTCGAAGAAAGGCGAGGGCACCAATTCCCCTTCGGCATCCCTCAGTTCCAAATGCGTGTAGGCGTCGCCGCGACTCATCGGGCTCGTAAAACAAATATAAACTCGCAACAGATTTTGTGGTAACTGATCCGCCGAGGGATAAATGGCCGCGACACGGGTGGCCTTGGGCGACACAGGCAGAGAGGCGATAGGGATCGGTGTTCGCAAGTTCAATCCAGGGATTTGCAATACAGCTAAATAATTCAATCCCGCCTTCAAGGGATACCTGGGTCGAAACACCAATTGGCCTTGTTCTACGCGACACGTACCCCAGATCGGCGTTCGGTTTTCATCCGTCTCACCCACATAAACCGAGAATAAGGTCTCGACAGCGGCGTTCCCGCCCTCCAATCCTCGCCGAACCTGAAGCACTTGCGCCTCGCTCAAGCCATCGACGACGATCGCTTCTGAATCATCTTTCGTCTCACGGGAAATTCTGACTGTCTCGTCTTGGCCGAAAATACGAGGCCCACCCCCGGTGCACAGGCCGCCGGTAAACCAGCACAACACAATCACAGCCACAACAGTTCGGTTCATCTTTTCTCCCGATTCTATACGCACGCGACGAGCCGGCGATGGCATTCAGTGAGACGCGTCACCACAGCTATAAGGAATCAACCTCGGAATGGCATCGAGCCC
>JBGSIY010000015.1:0-1725 GCA_041742275.1 Pirellulaceae bacterium
GATCGTTTTGCATCGACGTCGTAAATCGGCTCGCTCGGCATTTGCCCCGGTTCCGAGCTCGATGGGTGCAAAACCTTGCGTGAAAGCGCAATGGCTGATCGGGGCGTGAAGGTTACTGTTTTTCATCAAGAGAGAACTGAGCGAGTGTCGAAATTTTCCGTGATTCTGGCCGCTGCGGGTGCGAGTTCCCGATTTCAAGACCGCCATTATAAAAAGCCGTTTATCAACCTGAATCAAAAGGCGGTTTGGTTGCATTCGGCTGAAAAATTTTTGAATCACCCCGATGTCAACCAATTGATTGTCGTGATTTCGCCAGCAGACGAAGAGGATTTTCGCTCGCGGTTTGGAGCCAATATCGCCGTGATGGGGATCGATGTCGTTTTAGGCGGGAGTGAGCGATGTCTGAGCATTGAGAATGGTTTGCGCCAAGTCAAACCCGAATGTGAGTTCGTGGTCATCCACGATGCCGCTCGGCCTTGTTTGGCCGATGAATGGATCGAGTCGGTATTTGCGGCCGCCCGGGAAACAGGCGCAGCGATCTTAGCCACTCCGGTGACGAGTACACTCAAACGTTCGGCCTCCGGTAAACAAATCGAGGCAACAGTGCCTCGCGACGGTTTATGGATGGCTCAAACGCCCCAATGTTTTCGAACCGAATCCCTTCGCTCAGCATTTGTTGCGCGGGGCGTCGACCAATTCCCGACCGACGAAGCTCAGCTGATGGAAATGGCCGGACATATCGTCGCCATGGTACCGGGCTCGCCACTGAACATCAAAATCACCTCCCGTGAAGACCTTGCTTTGGCCGCCGCTTGCCTCAAGGCCTTGCCGGGACCGCGTTTCGATGCGCCCAGTCACCCGTTCCAAGACGACTCGCTATGGCGATAATCAATTTAGTAGTTGTCCGGAAATATGTTCCCGTATTAGCCGAAACGCAATAGCGTCCGGTTTCCCGCAAAACCGGATGGTAGCGCATAGCGCACTCCGGCTAATTTTAAAAGCGGGGTTTTGTTACGGGACTGTTCCTTAACGATAATCAAAACGGCAATAGTCAAAAAATTCAGCTCTTCCCCGAGAGGAGAGTTGCTGAAATTGTTTTTTCAAAAAGTAATCCATGATGCCCCGTTTTCCACCAGGTTCTCACAAGACCTCTGCTATGTCACATGAAAAAACATCGTCACCTGAGCCAACATCGAATTCTAATCCTCGTCCCCGCGCGGTACTTGCGTTGAGTGGTGGGATGGATTCCACCAGTTTGCTGTTGCACTTGCTCAGTCGTGGATTTGACGTCCATGGAGTTAGCTTTGATTATGGCCAAAAGCACTTGATTGAATTAGAACATCTGCAGCGGAATTTGGAGTATTTGCGAGACCAGGGACATGAAGTGCAATGGCATCGAGTCGATCTGGCGACATTAAAACCGTTGTTGCACTCGGCACTCATTGATCAAGATTGGGATGTGCCCACGGGTCATTACGCTCAGGAAAATATGAAAGCCACGGTGGTTCCCAACCGCAACGCGATCTTTGCTTCGATCGGCTACTCGTGGGCTCTTTCTTTATCCGAGCAATTTCAATGCGAAGTCAGCCTGGGATTGGGAGTGCACAGTGGCGACCATGCCATTTACCCAGATTGCCGCCCGGAATTTTATGATGCGTTGTTTCATGCTTTTAAAATAGGGAATTGGGGAAGTGATCGGGTTAAACTTTACCTGCCATATCTGCA
>JBGSIY010000016.1:0-3377 GCA_041742275.1 Pirellulaceae bacterium
ACAAGAATCAAAGCAGGCCGATCCAAGTTGAAATGAATTCAGTCACTTTTTTTATTTGATGATAAATATGGCAATCGAAATCAAAGTACCCATTTTGGGTGAAGGCGTTGAGTCTGGAGATGTGTTGGACGTATTTGTCAGCGAAGGGGATGTGATAAAAAAAGACGACGGCCTAGTGGAATTGGAAACCGACAAGGCGACGGTGACGGTCCCGTCGACTCAAGGGGGAAAGATTGTCAAGATTCATGTTAAATCAGGCGATTCGGTGGCTGTCGGGCAAGTCCTGGTGACACTGGAAGGAGTCGAGGCAGATTCGACCCCGGCTGCTCAGCCACCAGCAACCACAGCTCCGGCAGCCGAGCCCGCTCCGGCAGCCCAAACGGAAACACCCCCGCCAAGCAAGACATCACCAACTCCGGCCCCCACTCCTGCGGCCGCCCCAGAGCCAAGTCCCGCAGTGGTGGCCTCGGGTGCAGCCGTTGCCGATCTATCGATGATCCCCGCCGGCCCCTCCATGCGTCGCTTTGCCCGCGAGGTCGGCGTGGACTTGCGAGCAGTTACCGGTTCGGGGACCCACGGACGGATCACCCGTGATGATATCCTGGCCGTTGTGCGGGCAGGCAATTCGCGAGCGTCGGCGAACGCTGCGAATGCGGCACCCGTCACGACGCCTTCTTTTGGTTTGAAATTGACAGATACAAGCGACGCCCATGGCAAAATCCGCGTTGAAAAGTTGTCGAAGATTCGTGCTACTATCGCCAAAAAGATGCATGAGTCTTGGTCGACAGTGCCCCGCGTTACCAACTTTGACGACGCCGACGTGACGGACCTGGAGCAAATTCGTCAGAACAACAAAAAGGACTACGAGGCCAGCGGACTGAAATTGACCACAATGCCTTTTTTGGTGAAGGCCGTGGCCATGTCCTTGAAGGCCCATCCTACGATCAATGCGTCGATTGACATGCAAGCCAATCAAATTGTGTTCAAGGAATACATTAACGTTGGTATCGCCGTGGATACCGACCGCGGTTTGGTGGTCCCCTCTCTGCGCAGTGCCGATAAACTGGCGATACCTGACATTGCCCGGAATCTCCATGAACTGGCAGAGAATGTTCGTCAAAATAAATTTTCAATCGAGGACTTGCGAGGCGGCACCTTTACGATCTCGAACTTGGGGGCCATCGGCGGGACGTATTCGACTCCCATCATCAATGTGCCCGAAACCGCGATCTTGTTGGTCGGTCGTTCGAGAAAGATGCCGGTTGTGGTTGGGGATCAAGTGGTCGTGCGACTCATGATGCCCCTGAGTTTGTCTTACGATCATCGTTTGATTGACGGAGCCACGGCGGCCCGGTTTTTGAATGATGTCATAGGCTACTTAGAAGCTCCCAGCCGGCTGCTATTGGCCTTGTAGAATTTTGGCCATATTCTGATCTAGGGAATCGGGTGAAATTAAACAATCCCTGATTTGAACTCGACGGTCATGCCTCCCAAGTCCGGTGCGGGGGGACTTGTCGCAACCTCAACTGCTGGGATGGGCTGATAAATGGGATGTGCGAATAATTTATTGGCCGTTCCATGCCCGTGACGTACTTTGCCCGTGAAAAGAGATTGGGGAAATGTTCTATTTGGTTACACGTTTTGTGTTCATTCTTTGGACGTCCCCCAACACAATTTTGGGGGCCGTCGTCGGGATGGTGGCGTTGGCAACCGGAGGTAAAGTTCAAATTCGTCGCGGGTGTATCGAATTTTACGGAGGCCTGCTGTCGTGGTTGCTGAGACACTTGCCCAATGGTCCGATTGCAGCAATGACATTGGGGCATGTGATTGTGGGGCATAGTCCACAAACTTTGGCCCAGGCTCGAGACCACGAGCATATCCATGTGAAACAGTATGAACGGTGGGGGCCGTTGTTTTTGCCGGCCTATTTGGGTTGCTCTGTTTACCTCCGTTTGCGAGGGCGAAATCCCTATCTAGACAATCCGTTTGAAATTGAAGCCTACGATAGATTCCCATGAATGTCGGTTCCCATGATTGCTATCGTAGGCCTTGGTTTGATGGATGAACCCCAAGGGGTCGATCTCGCAGGTTACTGCTTTGACTGGGCCTGTAGTTTTTGAGCGGCCGCTTCGGCTTCCTTGAAAACACGCAAGACGTTGCCGCCCAGGATTTTGTGAATTTGCTCTTTATTGTAGCCGCGGTTCAAAAGTTCCTGAGTAATATTGGGATAACAAGAAACATCGTCCAGGCCAACAGGGGTTCTGGGAACGCCATCGAAGTCGGATCCGATGCCCACGTGATCGATCCCCGCTGTTTTAATGACATGCTCGATATGGTCCACCACCATTTTGTAATGTCCTCGGGCTTGAGGCTCGGCTTTGATTTGTTCGGTGGGGACAACGTAGCCAGACATGAAATTGATCATCACGACACTACCATTGGTTGGCAGGCGTTTGAGGATCGCGTCGCTAACGTTGCGGTCATGGTCACAAATGGCTTTTGCCGAAGAATGCGAAAAAATCACGGGGGCAGTTGAGATGTCGAGCACATCGTGCATGACTTTTTCAGACACGTGAGAAATATCCACCAACATACCCAATCGGTTCATTTCCAAAACAACTTCTTTGCCAAAGTCGGTTAGGCCGTTATGCAGAGCTTCGTCGGTCGCGGAATCCGCCCAATCCAAAGATTTGCTGTGCGTGAGTGTCATGTAGCGGGCGCCGCGATCATAGAGCCGTCGAAGATTTTGAAGTGAGTTCTCAATCGAGTGCCCTCCCTCCATTCCGATCAATGATGCGATTTTTCCATTGGCAATAATTCTTTCCACGTCAGAAGAATTGAGAGCCAATTCAAACACGTCTGGATAGCGTCGGCACATTTCGTGGACCAAATCGATTTGTTCCAATGTGGTAATCAACGCCGTCGCATTATCTCGAGTGGAAGCGGGAACAAAGACACTCCAAAACTGAGCCTTAACGCCCCCTTGGCGCAAACGTGGAATGTCAGTTTGTAACGCCGTGGGTTGGCGAATATCGATTTTGTCAAAAGACGAACCCGCTTGTCGGCGAACGGCCCAAGGGAGATCATTGTGGCCATCCCACAACATGCCGGACTGATGTATTTCCATCGCCTCCGGGGTGACTTCGACACGAAATGTATCAGTCGGAGAAACGATTTTGTTCGCGGCATCCGAATGTTCTGAGTTCGTTTGGCCGGTGCTTTGAGCGTTGAGTGACATTGCCGGAATTGAGCCGACAATAAAAAAGATAATCAACGTACGGTTCATAACGTTTACTCCGAATGGGAATGAAATCCAAGGCAAAAAATGTGATAGTCGCTACAGACGATTCTATCAAAGATTAACGTCCTATGTCTAA
>JBGSIY010000017.1:0-21350 GCA_041742275.1 Pirellulaceae bacterium
AAAGTGATTCGGAGCGCAGCGGCCAATGCTCAGGATCCTGAGCAAAATTCGGGCAAGGTTGCCAATTTTCGGGATTTGTTCATCAATGACGCTCGAATCGATGGTGGTCCGATGTTCAAGCGGATTCAGCCGCGAGCTCGAGGGATGGCGTTCATGATTAAAAAGCGTATGTCGCATATTCGCGTTTCAGTTACGGAAATCTAATTTTAAAATGAGTCGTGCCGAGGTGGCGGAACCGGAGTTGAGGTGACGTCAAAATTCTCGATCGATTGAATGGATAGACAGGACAATCAGAAATGGGTCAAAAAGTAAATCCAGTTGGTTACCGAACAGGCGTTATGGTGGGCTGGAAGAGCCGCTGGTACGCCCCGAAGGAAGAGTTCTCAACCCTGTTGTTAGAGGACAAGAAAATCCGTGATTTCATCAAGAAGCACCCGACGCGTAATTATGCTGCGGCTGGGATTGATCGAATTGAAATTGAGCGGACTCGCGATGAAGTCAAAGTGATCCTGTTTGTTGCTCGGCCTGGTTTGATTATTGGCAAGAAGGGGCAGGAGATCGAATTGTTACAAGAAGAAATTCAACGTCTCACCGGGCGAAGAATTAATCTGAAGATTGAAGAGATTGGACGTCCTGAGATTTATGCTCAGTTGGTTTCGGAAAAGATTGCCGAGCAGTTGGCAAAGCGATCGAGTTTCCGTCGAACCATGAAGCGTGCTTCGGAAGAGACGATGGAGGCGGGAGCCAAGGGAATTAAGATTCAATTGGCAGGCCGTTTGGGTGGTGCTGAAATGGCACGCCGCGAGAAGCAAATTACCGGCTCAATGCCGTTGAGCACCTTGCGTGCAAAGATTGATTACGGGTTCACTGAAGCAAAGACCGCGCAAGGTCACCTCGGTGTTCAGGTCTGGATTAACCAAGGAATTTACGGAGACAATACCGATGGCGATGATGCCCAAGCGGGTCAAGCATCGAAAGGTCCAAAGAGGTCGTATAAAAGGTAATGCCACTCGTGGAAACCGAGTAGTATTAGGCGATTTTGGACTGCAGTCGCTCGAGGGCGGTTGGCTGAAGGCACAGACGATTGAAGCCGGGCGGATTGCTGCACAGCAGTACATTCGTGGTGAAGGTCGATTGTACATTCGTGTCTTCCCGCATCGTTCGATCACATCACGCCCGCTCGAAACCCGGATGGGTAAGGGTAAGGGCGAGCCGGCAGCGTGGGTAGCCACAATCCATCCAGGCACAGTCCTGTATGAGTTGTCGGGTGTCAGCGAAGCACAAGCAAAAATTTGCTTTGCTCGTTTGGCTCACAAAATGCCGCTCAAAGTGCGCATGGTGAAACGCCGGGCGCATTAAGGGTGTTTGGTTGGGGCGAAAATGTTTGGCGTTGATGAAATAAGAACTAGTTTGGTTGCGGTGTGGAATTCGTTTCAGCCCGGCTTTGATGGTGGATAATGAAAGATCGTGAAAACAGCGCTGACGCGTTACGACAAATGAGTGATGAGCAGTTGACAGCCAACCTGCGTGAGGCTTGCACCCGACTATTTCGGTTGCGGGTGCAAACTCAAACAGATCGGCTCGACGCGCCAACAGAGATTAAACGTAATCGACGTTTGATTGCGAGAATTAAGACCCTGCAGCATGAACGAGCTTTGTCAGCTCGGTGATCGGCTTGTTCGGTGATTGGTCAACTCGATTAGGGTTGGCCTGAAATCCAAGGCTTGGGTTGCCGCGGATGGCTGAGAGGGCGGCTGGCTCTCCCGCACCCCGCGAAATAGTTGATGTTGATAAGTTTGAGGGTTGCTGAGCGATCGTCAAAGCTAAAAAAACGAGATGAGAAGTGAAATTAGGTTTAGGGGCAAGAAGCCCTGGAAGTGATTTTTCAGATGGTTTGCGGGTGGAAACGAAAGCCCCCTCGCGAGGCCGGCAACGGTACGCCCGCAAAGGTACAAAAGAGTGGTTGAGACGGTCTTAATTGAGTGTCAACCGCGATCGAGAATAAATAGAACAAGTTTTGATTTTGTTGGAATGGTGAAGCATGCCTAAGCGTGAATTGATCGGCAAAGTGACAAGCGACAAGATGAACAAGACGCGAGTCGTGGAGATTAGCCGGAAGGTCCGTCATCCTAAATACGGGAAGTTTGTTCGTCAAAAGACGACTTGTCATGTTCACGATGAAGAAAACGCTTCAGGGATGGGTGACACTGTTCGCATTTTGGAATCGCGTCCGTTTTCACGCACGAAGCGTTGGATATTAACGGAGGTGATTGCCAAGACGACTGAGGTGGATTTGGCAGAGATTAAGGCGGCGGCGGCAGAGAATCCCACGGTTTCAAGTGAGGGTCAGGCGTAGGGCTATGGGTCGGGAATGGTGGGTCGCAGTGCGGCCAAGTCACCCGGTATGGTTTGGACGTTTGATTGTTTTCAATATAAGCTGGCATTTTTAAATAAGAGTTAAAGGCTACAGGCCATGATTCAATCTGAGAGTCGTTTACAGGTCGCCGACAACACGGGCGCAAAAGAAGTGATGTGCATCAAGGTATTGGGGGGATCGCGTCGTCGTTTCGCCGGCTTGGGCGATGTCATCATTTGCAGTGTGAAGAGCGTGATTCCGGGTAGCGAGATCAAGAAAAAAGCGGTTGTGCGGGCCGTCATCGTTCGGACCAAGAAGTCAGCGCGTCGGGAAGATGGAAGTTACATTCGTTTTGATGGTAACGCCGCAGTGATTATAGACAAAGACAACAATCCTCGAGGCACACGTATCTTCGGAGCGGTGGCACGAGAGTTGAGAGAGCGTAATTTTATGAAGATTGTCAGCTTAGCCAACGAAGTGATTTAGTTTGGGGACGGAATGTTCCGTCCGACATGGTCCGGCAATTTAAGTTTTGACAATCCGCGTGTGGAGCAAGTAGAAAACCAATGAAACCACGTTTGCATCAACTGTATTTAGACAGCATCCAAGGCGAGCTCGCCTCGAAATTCGAAATTAAAAATGTGATGGCGATTCCAAAAATCGAGAAGGTCGTCATCAACATGGGTGTAGGCCAAGCCTTGAATGACAAGAAGGTATTGGAGGACGCTTCGGCGGCGATGACTCAGATTGCCGGTCAAAAGGCGGTGATCACAAAAGCTCGTCGTTCGATCGCTGGTTTTAAGCTTCGCGAAGGCGTTTCGATTGGCTGCAAGGTCACCTTACGTGGCGCTCGAATGTACGAATTCATGGATCGCTTGTTCACGTTTGCCTTGCCTCGCGTTCGCGACTTTCGCGGTGTGAATCCCAAGGCGTTTGATGGCAAAGGAAATTACAGCTTGGGGCTCACCGAATACTTGGTGTTTCCTGAATTGAACCCTGACAAGTTCACGCGTTCTCAGGGGATGAATATCGTCTTCGTGACTACTGCTCAAAGTGACGACCAGGGTCGCGAATTGTTGCGGATGTTTGGAATGCCGTTCCGTGACAAGAAGAACGTGGAAGCTGCCTAACCTCGATTGGGTTGGGCGGAACCACCGTAAAAGTTATTGTTAATTCGAAAAGAAAGTTATTGTAGGGTTTGTTGTGGCAAAGACATCGAAAATCGCCAAGGCTAATCGCGAACCAAAGTTTTCAACGCGGCTTGAGCGTCGCTGTAAAATGTGTGGTCGTCCACGAGCCGTTTACCGCAAGTTCGGTATTTGCCGAATCTGTTTTCGAAAACTGGGGGATCAAGGTTTGATTCCTGGCGTTCGCAAGGCAAGTTGGTAGTGGAACGAACTGGTACGCAGACTGTGTGATTCGATTAGCCTGAAATGAAATTGTGTAGAGGAACTAAAAAGCTATGATGACTGACCCCATTGCCGACATGCTGACACGCATTCGAAATGCAGTACGTGTCGAACGGCCCCATGTGGATGTGCCTGTGTCGAAGGTCAAACGCGGTGTCGCTGATGTGTTAAAACGCGAAGGCTTCATCTGGGATTGGATTGAAGTCGAGGACAATCCCGTCAGCCATTTACGGCTGGAGTTGAAGTATGGTCCGAGCGGTGAGCATGTGATTCGGCATGTCAAGCGGGTCAGTAAACCTGGTTGTCGGATTTATCGACGCGCAGCGGATTTGCGACCGGTCCTCAATGGTTTGGGCATCACGATTCTCAGTACCAGTCACGGTGTCATGAGTGATCGCGAAGCCAGACAGAGCAAAGTGGGCGGCGAAGTGATTTGTGAGATTTGGTAGGGGGTCCATGGCCCATCGGGGATCTGCTGGATGAGACGACGATTCAGGCCGTCGTGATCTTGGCTGAGACCGGGAGAGCCGTTTAAAAATCACCCACGTGTGAAGTGTCATTTTAGTAGCATCGCCGTTCCCAAGAGTGTCTGCGATGTGCTGACAAAAAATTACAGAGATTAAATTTAATCAGCATTTTAGAGATTTAGAACATGTCCCGCATTGGAAAAATCCCCGTCCCGATTCTTGATGGTGTCAAGGTCGCAGTGAAGGGCCACGAAATTTCGGTTGAAGGTCCCAAGGGCAAGTTGTCCTTCGTAATGGACTCGGCATTAACCGCTGAGATTGGCGAAAACAACGTGGTCATCGTTGCCAAAAACCAGGAGCGTCAGTCCAAGGCGATGCATGGATTGACCCGAGCCCTGGTGCGCAACATGATCTTGGGCGTCAAAGACGGCTACGAGAAGAAGCTCGAATTGGTCGGCGTGGGTTATGTTTGCAGCTTGGCAGGCAACAAATTGTCCCTGCGAGTCGGCTTTGCCAACGAACTCAAACGAGAGGTCCCCAAAGGTCTGACCGTGGTTTGCCCTGACCAGACTCATATCAATATCAGTGGCATTGATAAACAATTGGTGGGTCAATTTGCTGCCGAAATTCGATCCTTACGCAAACCCGAGCCTTACAAAGGCAAAGGGATTCGTTATGCTGGTGAGCAAGTCAAAATTAAACCCGGCAAGGCAGCTAAGGCTTAGGTTCGGATGGGCGGCGGGCGCCGCGAAAGTGGTTGATGTTCTGCTGAGGTTAATCTCGAGATCATTAGCCGCAACGGTATATCGATGAAAAGTCAGTTGTATTATTCAATTGTCGGAAGAAGGTTGGTAAGGTGAGAAAACAGAAGATTTTAAAGGGTCAACGTTGGCGCCGGACGAACCGGATTCGCAATCATTTGCGGAGCGTCAGTGATCGACCGAGACTGTCGGTTTTTCGGAGCAGCAGTCATACCTATTGTCAGATCATCGATGATCTGTCGGGTAAAACGTTGGCTTCGGCGAGCACCCGTGACAAGGACATTCGAGCAGCCTTGAAAAACGGCGGCAATTGTGAAGCGGCTAAATTGATCGGCAAATCGATAGCGGAGCGAGCCAAGGCGGTGGGGGTGACAGCCGTGCAGTTTGACCGTGGCCCCTTTAAATACCACGGGCGAGTCGCAGCTTTGGCTGACGCGGCCCGCGAAAGTGGTTTGGAATTTTAAGCAATTTGTAAATACTGGGAATAAATACAGTGTCGAGCGAAGGTCAAAATCAGACGATCGAACGTACCGTGAAGATCAAGCGTTGTGCTGCCGTAGTAAAAGGGGGCCGCCGTTTCAGCTTTGCTGCGATGGTAGTCGCCGGTGATGGCAAAGGCAAAGTTGGTTGGGGCTACGGTAAAGCCAACGAAGTTCCGCCATGCGTGGAAAAAGCAACGAAACAAGCCATGCGGACATTGGTCGATATTTCCCTCGTGGACGACACCATTCCGCATACTGTGACCGGGTCCTGTGGAGCGGCTTACGTGAAATTAGTACCAGCCGGACCTGGTACGGGCGTGATCGCCGGTTCCGCTGTGCGTGCTGTTTGTGAAGCAGCCGGCATTAAAAACATCTTGACCAAAAGCTTCGGCAGCTCCAATCCGGTGACGCTTGTCAAAGCCACCATTTCAGCTTTGCAAGACTTGAGAACCAAAGACGACATTAAACGTCTACGAGGTATTGATCTATGAAAATTCATGACGTAAACGAAGACATTGTTGGTTACAAGCCAACCAAGCGGTTGGGGCGAGGCGTTGGCTCGGGCCAAGGTAAAACGGCCGGTCGTGGACACAAAGGCCATTACGCACACAACGGCAAGCAAAGCTTGGTATTCATGGGTGGTACAATGCCACTGTACCGACGATTGCCAAAACGTGGCTTCAATAACAAATTTGCCTTGAAGGTTGGCGAAGTCAATTTGCGGGATATCGATGCCGCCTTTGAAGATGGTGACGAAGTCACACCGGTATCGCTGCGCTCGAAAATGTTGGCCAATTACAACTACGACGTTCTCAAGGTATTGGGAGAAGGCGAGTTAACCAAGAAGGTCAAGATCTTCGCCCATCGCTTCTCGGCCTCGGCCAAAGAAAAGATTCAACAGGCCGGCGGCGAAATGGTTGAGCTTCCGGGGATCAAGCCGGTCGTTAAAAACAAGCAACGTTCGGCTACCGCAAATAAGAAAAAGTAGTCTGAGCCCGAGCATCATGGCGGCAGTATGCTGAGAAATGCAGTGTCCTGACAGATAACGCAATCCACAAGCAGGCTGATATTCACCAAGCTTCTATTCACAGGGTACCTTTGTATAAAAGGTGCCCTTTTGTCTAGAAGGGTTGAGAAATGTTCGGGTTTTCAGGACGGGACCCATGGGCTCCTGAGTGAGGGACCCGTGGTTTTTCTTCTCGTAGAATATCGGCGGACAAGAAGGGTTTTCGCGGGCGAGTTGGGATTGCTTGCGACGGCTAATTTGATGAAAATAACAGCGATTAATCGATTTCAAATCGGCATCCAAATTTCTCTGAGAACAGTTAGGTTTTTGAGGATCAGCGGAGTTCTCCTGGAAACGGCAGATTTGGGTTCACCGAAACATTTAAAGGCGTAAACACGATGTTGGAAAAAATTCGAGTCATCTTCACGATTCCCGAATTGCGACGCAAAATCTTTTTGACAATGTTTTTGTTGGCCGTGTATCGAGTCGGCTGGCAGATTCCTATGCCTTTTATCGATCACTTGCAGGTATCCGAATACGCCAACAATATGGGGGGCTCGTTTGCCGCCCTGTTGCAAAAGGTTTCGGTCTTTAGTGCGAGTCGCTTGAATCAGGTCACGATCTTCGGCCTGGGAATCATGCCCTACATCACGGCCTCCATCATTTTGCAACTGATGGGTTCGGTGTACAAACCGCTGGAAGAATTGCGGAAAGAAGGGGAAGCCGGACGTAAAAAGATTAATGAGTACACCCGGTATCTGACTGTCGTGTTGTGTTTGATCCAAAGTACGGCATTTCTCTGGTTTGTTGTCATGAGTGATCCGGCTGGGGATGGTACGAGCAATATGACCGCGGCCGAGTTTGAGTCTGGCGGGAATCTCACTTGGGGTTGGCAGTTTGCCGCAGTGTTGATCATGACCACGGGGAGTTTGTTCCTGATGTGGTTAGGTGAACAGATTGACGAATATGGAATTGGCAATGGCATTAGCTTGCTGATCATGGCCGGGATTGTGGCCTCGATGCCCGGTGCGTTGTTCGATTTCTTGGCACGCTTCCAGCCAGAATTGACGGGATTGAGTGAGAATGGAATTGAGAAACTAATTGCCTTGATTACTATCTTTATTGCTGTTGTCGTGGGCGTCGTTTTCATCACCCTGGCACAACGACGAATCCCGACACAAAGTGCGAAGCATGTGCGAGGGCGTCGCGTTTATGGCGGTACCAAGCAATACATGCCATTGAGGATCAACCAAGCGGGCGTTATGCCGATCATTTTTGCTGGAAGCTTGTTGATGATTCCGCCCATTCTGTTTGAGTTTTTGGGGCAACGCCTCGGTGATGGCTACGTGGGAACGTTCTTTCAGAATGCCCAACAGTTATTTGCCAACCCCTCATCGATGTTTTACACGATTCTGTACATTGGCACGATCTATTTCTTCTGCTACTTCTGGACTGCGATTTCCTTCAATCCCGTGGAGATCTCGCAGAACTTCAAGGATAGTGGGACCTTTATTCCCGGGTACCGCCCTGGAAAACGGACTGCCGATTATTTGGAAGCCGTGATGGAGCGGATTACCTACGTCGGCGCTGGATTTTTGTCCATTGTGGCAGTGGTTCCGACCGTGGTTTCCGAGTGGTTAAATGTTAATCCGACAGTCGCTAATTTTTACGGGGGCACCGGATTGTTGATCGCGGTCAGTGTGGCCTTCGATTTGGTTCAAAAAATTGATAGTCACTTGGTGATGCGAAATTATAAGGGCCTATTGGAATAACGGCTGGATTCCCGACTGGGACCGGTTGTGCAACTGGCATATTGGTGGTTTGCGATCCAGCGGAATGGAAAAGTAGCTGGATCGCAAAATTAAATGCTCGACGTAGGGCTGATGGCTGTAAGTTGGGCCGGTTAATCCAATTTTTTGGGAACCACCGCTTGTTTGTGCCTTGCCAGAGCAAAATGGCCAAGTAAACTTGCCGTTAGACCCGGTAAATGAAACCTGCAAAATAAACCAGTAAGATTTAAAAAAGTGGGAGGAGCCATGCGACTGGTTTTCATCGGACCTCCTGGCGCTGGTAAAGGGACGCAATGCACACGATTGCGTGACCATTTTGGGATCCCTCATCTTTCTACAGGGGATATCCTTCGCGAAGCCAAATCCAAAGGGACCGATTTGGGCAGACGCGTCGCGCCGATTTTGGATTCTGGACGGTTGGTGGCCGACGACTTGATGATCAAGGTAGTGGAAGAGCGTTTGGCCAATCAAGATTGCCTGGAAGGTTTTATTCTCGATGGTTTTCCCCGTTCGGTTCCGCAAGCTCATGCGTTGGACTTTCGTCTCCGTTTTTGTGGTAAACCCATTCATCATGTTTTGGAATTGCGGGTCAATCATGAAGTTTTGCGGACGCGGTTAGCGGGTCGTTTTTTGGAAGCAGAAGAGGCGCGACCTGAAGACCAGCCATGTGCCATTTCCGAACGGATTCGTTTGTACGAGTCGATCACTCGGCCCGTGATCGAATTCTACAAAGAGCGGGAGTTGTTGGTGACCATTGACGGAGAATCGGAACCCGATAAAGTCTTCCAGCAAATTTTGGAGGCCATTGGTCCGACCAAGGCTACCTGATCGCTGTCAATCAAGCCGTTGCCGATGGGCCGCTGGGCTCTAGCGGAGTTTAATTTCCTCATTGCAGCGCGTTGGGCCCCGTCGCCAATCCGGCCCGTCACGATTTTCGTGCTTGTTCAGCCCGCTGCCCAAATAACTTCCAGAGAATTATCCTCCGGACACTATCATCTGCGTCGCGCCCGCGTTTCCGCCTTTCATTTGCCCTTCTGCTACGGGTTCGAATTTTCTGGTTGAGTTTCGTGATTTGGGGATCAGCCAACCGAGAACGTTCAAAACCCCTTGATGATGGGAGAAAGTCGGTTCCATCAGCACGCGAACCGAGGTGGAATTTTCGCTGTGGGCGTCGCGATTGTTTGGAGAATTGAGGTGCCCCGCAGGATGTTATCTGCGATTGCCCGAGAGAATCGATCGGTCAAGAATCACGTTAAAGCGAAAAACTAAATTGGCGGTTGAGGTCTTTGTCCGTTAGAATTGAGTCACGTTGTCTGCGGGGAACGTAATTCAAAGGGGCGAAATTCAAATCGGACATGGGTGTGCAGAATGGCAAAAACGAATCGCTGGCTAGGGAAGTTTTCCACTTGGGTGCGCTTGAGTCTGCTCGTTAGTTTGGCCAGTGCGGGGGGAGCGGCCTGGGGTTGCCCTCAAGAATTGACAGACTCCGAATGGGAGCTTGTCCGCGGTTTGGAACGTCAGCGAATTGTCGCTATTGAGCAAGCCATGCCCAGCGTGGTTGCCGTCTATGGAGATGATCGCCAAGGGGGTGGGTCGGGCGTCGTCATTCATCCTAGCGGTTTTGCGCTAACCAATCACCATGTGATCATGGGAGCTGGGGTAACGGGGTGGGGTGGCATGTCCGACGGCCAAATGTATCCCTGGAAATTAATTGGCACAGATCCCGGAGGTGACGTCGCATTGATTCAAATGATGGGCAAGGACTCTTTTCCGTTTACGCAGCTGGCCGACTCGGATTTAGTTCGTACGGGAGATTGGGCCGTGGCGATGGGGAACCCTTTTATTTTGACAGAAGATCAATCGCCCACCGTTACTTTAGGAATCGTGAGTGGAGTCAAACGTTACCAGCCTGGAGCGGGTGACAATCAACTGATTTATGGAAATTGCATTCAGATTGATAGTTCGATTAACCCAGGCAACTCGGGTGGCCCCCTGTTTGATTTACAAGCGAGAATCATGGGGATCAATGGTCGTGGAAGCTTTTTGGATCGTGGCCGGGTCAACGTCGGTTTGGGGTATGCGATCTCTGCCAACCAAATCAAAAACTTTCTAGCGGATTTGATGGCTACCAAATTGGTCGAACATGGGACCTTGGACGCTAATTTTTCGGACATCAACGGTCGGGTGACTTGTTCGACGATCAATGAATTGTCGGCGGTGGCACAAGCGGGTTTGAGTTTAGGGGATCGGTTATTGGAGTTTGAAGGAGAGAAGATTGCCTCGGCCAACCAGTTCACGAATTTGATCTGCACACTGCCTGCGAATTGGCCGGCGGAGATGTTAATCGAAAAGAAGGATGGTTCTCTATTAAAGATTGCTTTGCGACTTTCGGGATTACCCTATTCCAAACCACCTCAACCGCAACTTCCTCCGGACCCGACACCGGAGCAGCAGCAACAAATTGATCGCCAATTACAAATGATTGAGTTATTGCGAGCCGCTCCAGGGACTGTGCGGAATCAGGAACAAAATAAATTCGCCACCCAAATTATTTTGGACGAAGTCCGTGCGGGAGTTGGAGCAGAAAATGAAACAGCGGCAGGTCTGGAGCTAGAAGACCTCGTGATGCGTGATGGGGAAGAAGTGGGTAAGTGTTTAACACTCGTGGATCGTCAGGGACGCATGTGGGTTGACTGGGAATCCGAGGGAAGTCGCATCCGTTTTTTGTTGATCGACAATCAGTTTTGGGAAGTCGGACCCGAGGGGCCAGAACTGATGACTTTGACCCAAGCCAAACTAAAATTGCCAATCGTCCAGGGATTGGGACTGTTGTTCGCCAATTTTCAGGCCCAGGGGTTTATGCATTTTGGCGAGGTGATGTTGGATGGTAGTGACAAGGCGTTGAGGCGACCGAGTGCCCGATTGAAGTTTTTGGATGCCGAGAATGATTGGTTCTATTGTTGGGTCGGGTTGTCTGACGGGGCGTCGGAAAGACCAAGTCGACTGTTCAAGGCGTCAGCCGATATGGATTGCGGCGGGCGTCAGGGTGGCGTGGTGTTCAACGAATGGCGATCGGAACAGGGTTGGCAAGTTCCTGGAATACGAGAATTTGTAGCGGGCTTAAGCGAAGATGTTTTGTTTTCGTTGTCGAATCAACGCATAACGGCCCTATCGGCCTCGGAGTCAGAATTGCGGTTTAACGCGGCAAAAGAGGAACTCGAATGATGTTGAACCCTAAAAAAAATCTACGGCCTTGCTTTTGCGGTGTTTTGCTTTTGATACTTGTTTGTGGAGGAATGTCCACCGCCCCGTATTCGCTTGCGCAGGACCATGAAGACGAATTTGCGGAATTGATTGCGACGAGCCAGAAAAAAATTGTCAAAGTTTTCGGGGCGTCGGCTGGTCGCGTGGAGGGATATGGCACCGGGATCATCGTGTCGAATGATGGGTTGATCATGACAGCCCAAGGGGTCTATTTGGATGGGCCTCAAGTGAAAGTCGTGACCCATGAGGGGCAGGAATTTGTGGCGACGATTTTACGGCGCGACCGGACGTTGCAATTGGCATTGTTGAAAATTGATGCCCCCATGTCCGAATACTTTGCATTGCAGCGACAACCTGTGGGGCAAAAGGGAGATTGGATCTTGGCCTTGAGCAACGCGTTTCGAGTGGCAGATAAAGACGAACCGGTCTCGGTGATGATCGGGACGATTTCTTTGTTGAGTTTTATCAATGCGAAATTGACGCCACGAGATGTCGCGTATCGCGGCGAGATTGTTTTGATAGACGCCATTACCAGCAACCCTGGTGCGGCAGGGGGAGCGGTCGTGACCTTGGACGGATCGTTGGTGGGAATGATCGGCAAGATCATTAATAGTTCCGATACCAATACGCGATTGAACTATGCCGTACCGA
The DNA here is from genome assembly GCA_041742275.1 of Pirellulaceae bacterium. Taxonomy (GTDB): domain Bacteria; phylum Planctomycetota; class Planctomycetia; order Pirellulales; family Pirellulaceae; genus BJ22. Next base: position 12,187 of record JBGSIY010000017.1, read on the forward strand.
GCTTTTTGTTGGCCGATTTTGTCGATGGGAAAATCGTTGAAGTTGACGCGGATCGACCGGATGTGGTGATGAAGCAGGCTGATTTAGGGATCATGCTGTTCAAGCTGGGGGGCTCACGTAATCCGGCTTACATTGACCGCGTTGTCGCGGGTGGGGCGGCGGAACAAGCTGGATTGAAGAGCGATGATTTGATCATTGGTATCGGGGGAGCCAAAGTCGGAACGGTAAAAGAGTATGAAGAGTTGACCAAAGAACTCGTTCCCCTCGAGGAAGTATTGATGATTATTAAACGCGGGACAGAGATTTTGAGGGTACCCGTAATACCACAGGAGAAAAAATAGATGTCTCAAAAGTTTCATCATCAAGGGACGATGCGACGTTTGTGGTCTTTTCTCGTGGTCCTGTCGATCATGACGATGGCGTTGGAAATGAACGGGAGAGTCGCAGCGGGGCAATCAGCGGGGTTCGATCGTTTGCGAACGCTCAATTTGACTGCGGCTGCGATGCGGGAGGCGGTCGCCAAGATCGAACCGGCGATGGTGACCATCGAGTCTTACGGTGGCTCGGGTGCGGTGGCCGGCAGGATTGGAGGGATTCGCAAACAAGGAGAGGGAAATACAACGGGGATCATGATTGATCCCAACGGTTATATCCTGACCAGTACGTTCAATTTTATTCAGCAGCCTCCGGTCATCACCGTTATCACGAGCGACGGGAAAAAGCACTTCGCTCGCCCTTTGGGCAAAGACAACACGCGCAAACTCTGTATTTTGAAAATAGATAATGTTTCCGACCAACCCTATTTGCTGCCCGTTGATCCGGACCGTGTTCAGGTGGGTCAATGGGCGATATCGGTTGGGGTGGGGTTTGGCGACAGCAACCCTGCCCTTTCTAGTGGAATCATAAGCGCCAAAAACCGAATCGGTGGCAAAGCCCTGCAGACGGATGCCAACATCAGCCCCGCATGTTATGGAGGGCCATTGATTGATATCGAAGGCAATTTCCTGGGGGTCTGTGTTCCGATGAATCCGCAATCTCAGGCTATTGGCGCGGGTGTTGAATGGTACGACTCTGGGATAGGATTCGCTATTCCCCTATTTGGGTTGGATGGATTGCTGGAGCGATTAAAACAAGGAGAGGTGATTGAGCCGGCGTTTTTGGGCGTGCAGACTTTGGCGGGCAAGGCGGGCGAAGGCTTGATGGTTCAGGCAACGGAGCCCAATTCGCCAGCTGACGAAATTGGCTTGAAGTCGGGTGACCTCTTGTTGGAATTCAATGGCGAAAAAATTGTGGATGTTCTCAGTCTCAGGCAAATGCTGGGGCGGCACGAGGCGGGGCAGACGGTGAAACTCAAGTATCGAGATGGAGAAACGGAAAAAGAGCTAGAAGTCGAATTGAAGTTGGGAGTGGCCCCGGCGGCCTCGGATCAGCCGCAATTAGAACCCCCGAAGATTCGTTAGAAACCAATCCCGATCTGGGGCTCCACGATGATTAGAAAAGTCGACTGGGGTTGAGAGAAACGATGTGTTTTGTAAATGTCCGAAAATAAGTTCCAGCTAAATTAAAAAACGGCATTTTGCTACGGGACTGTTCCTCAGGAATGGTTCGGAAAGAACTCCTCGATTTACCCCGTACGGGGTTAGCAGCTATTAGCCAGTGGTTGAGCCCAGCGACACCACCGGAAGGTTGTTGCCACCGACATTGCACACTGAAGGGGCGCCAGCGACGTTCTTGATTCGCCCTGCTCGCCTCTATTTCGGGATGCTGAAAAAAGAATACGAAAACGGATTGGCCATCGTGCTGGGCTCAAAAGTCCAGCAAAGGCCTTCAATACGTTCGGCGCCGACAAACCAAGCGCCGAATTTATTTTGGGGCGTAGCGTTAGAACAGTTTTGATTGTTGTGAATATCGAGCGATGTAGCCTTTGACCTTGACCTTTCTCGCTGTGTTATCGCTGCTCATAAAGCGGATTTTTCCGAACACGGGGCGTTCGGGGCCCCAAGCCCGATCGTAGCGTCCGAGAACCCAAAAAATGCCGCTGTAAGAATTGGGGTTTCGCCCGTCGAGTGCATATTTGTTGTTCAATTGAATCATGGTTTGCAATGCAGACTGGGGTGTGGGCGACCATTCCAGGATTTTTTTGCCCCACAACATTCGCAGATAATTGTGAATTCGGCCTTCGCGCACGAGTTGGGTTTGAGCGGCGTTCCAGAGCGGGTCATGGGTTTGGCTCAATTCAAATTGTTCCAAAGAGTAAAGATGATCTCGGGGGTCGTTGGCATGTTCTTTCAATGTTAGTTGCGCCCAGTCGGGGAGCGAACTGAACTGATCAAAATCGGTTGTCAGCGCGCAGCGGTTGTAACCCAACTCGCGCCAGGTAATCAGTTCGTCCAGAAAGGACTCAACCGTTTCCTCAACCCCCCACCAGCCACGGGCGCTACCGGTCGGTTTGGGGGCGATCATTTTAGGGTTCCAATTTGCTTGCTCGCAAACGCGATCGAAAATTTCGTGTACCGACAGGTGGCCAAAATGGAGATAGGGCGAGAGTTCGCTCGCAGCAGCGACTTCGGGTTGATTGCGTTGTTCACTGTACACCTTCAAGCGTTGGTTCAAAAAGACATCGAGCTTTTCATTTGCGGCTTGGGCGCCCCCGGGTAATTCTGGGACGGGACGAACAGCGTGGTCGATGGGAAATGTTTTTAAGTCCACATTGTTTAGATCAGGGACACTGGGCCAGTTCTGGCAAAACTCGATTGGCAGGCTGTTAAGGTTGGTGAGGTTGCGGCCGGCAAACGGATCTGGGGTGGGAACCTCACTTAAATGGGGCAAAAGGTTTTTCTGCAAGAACCTCCGGAAATCATAGGCTCGCATGAACACACGATCGGTGTTCCGCATGGGCCACATTCCATTGGAGTCGATCAATTCAAAACGAACGGGGATTTGGCCTTGTGCGGCCTCTAACATTTGAGGGAGAAAGAAACAAGGAAAATCGTCACTGACCACGACGGCTGAGCGTTTGGCCAACCAAGCCAGAGCTCCCTTCCCTGCCCCGGCATGGGGTTCCAGATAGGGGTAGTAGATCACGGGTTTATTCTTGAGGGCCGTGCGATTGGCGGCCATGCCTTCAATCACAAACTGGTGAATGCGATCACTGGCCCAAGGGTAGCCGGCGCGGAGTGCCTCGAAAATAACAAGGGGCAAATGCAGCTGTTCGGCCCAGTCGATCGCCCGCTGCAAACTGAAATTATAAGTCGTGCGGCGATTGGCAATCATCCAATAGGTGACAAACGCCCCGGAAGAGTTGACGGGGTGTGAGTTGACGACTGTGAGCCGGTTCGCGGGAACCATCGATACAAGGGATGAGGACATTTTGGATCCGAGTTGAGTTTAATCGATACTTGGCAGGACCGCGAGTTGAACAGCCGATTAACCCTGTTTTCAGGTTGTGAAGTATCGTGTTTTCAACATAGGTAGGCGGCGATGTCCGTTTCGGTAGAGACATACCATAGGGGAGTAGCCGGGAAATCAGTTGAGCCTCGAGTGTTCCTGTAGCGCGTTTTTTCATGTAGCGGGCCCTACCGTGACTCGCCGACCGGTGGAGATATGCGATGATTTTTTGAGGATTTGTTTTTTTAGCTGGCTATCGTGGAGAAACGTTGCATGCTGACACGTTTCACTCTGATCAACTACCGAGTCCAGCACCGCCATCTCCCAGACCATTGTCTCCCGCGTTACCACCTCCATCTCCTCCATCTCCATCGCCCTCTTTTTTCATGACGTCATCATCGATGTCATCCTGCTCGTCCTGATCTTGTTGGCCTTCGGCTGGCAGTTTCAAGTCTTGATCTGGGGGTTCAGGGAGTGGGATACCTGGAACGGTTGGGATATCGAACAGCATGTATCCGGCCCAAAAGACGGGATGGGTGGCTTTACCCTCGAGTGGTTCTTTGGAGGAGGCGATTCTGGGCTCCATAGCAAATTCGACGGGGCGATCTTGTGTTTTTCTCAGGGCTTCTTGGTAGGCCACAACGGGTGATTGATCGCGAGCGAGTTGCCAATAATCGGTCGTGAAATCCAGAGTGCTTTTTCCGCCGGTGGGCCAGCGGCTGAGGAGGATCGTGCGTGAGCCCGAGGCCATGAGTCCCGTCGTGAGTAGGAAAAGTTCATCGCCGTCGAGTTTTCCTTTGACTCCATTGGCGGCTTCGGATTCAAATGTCGGCAGGATAAGGTGTTCGGCACCCCGCCAAGGCAGTGAGAGCCAACTGGCCAAGTTGCTGCCGTTGCTCGCCCTGTCCTTAATCACCGGTGTCAGGGCAAACGGGCCCCCTTTGGGAAGACGTCCCAATTGTGTCCAGACCACGAATTCATCGCAAGTCGAACCAAACCAAGCGGAGGGGATATCGAGTCGTTCCGGAAAATCGACGATAGCCGGAAACGCTTGATGCAGTTGCGCGAAAGCCGCGGCGGCAATTTCGGGTTTCACCGTATCACTAAGGTTGCCGGTGAAGAAAGCGGTGCGACGCCATGGGCGGGATTGACGTTGAGGCTGTACGGCCAAACCCAGAGTGGGTGAATAACGCATCCGTGCCGCTTGCCACAGCCATTGCGTTTCGGCTTCCCCGCCCGGAACGCGCAACATTTCAAAAGGCAGGTACCAGGCGAGTCCATCGGGAATGATAATCAGTTCCGGGGGTGCTTCGCCGTAGTATTCTAAGACAATATCGGGGATCAGCGTTTGGGCGACTTCTGCCACCATTTTGTGCCAATCTTCTTTTTCTAGAACTTTGGGATCTAGTTGTCGGTCTTCCAGCGTCGTATCACGAAAGATGTTCTTGAGGATTGTGAACATATCCTTGTTAGGGATCGATGCCATGAGTCGCGTTCCGCGCGTCGTGTATTCCAGGAATAAGTGTTGATTGGGGGTGGCAATCACATAGACCACGGTTTGATTGGGCTGCAAAATTTTTGAGAGTTCCAAGAGAATGGGTTGCGGCGGGAAGACCATCTCGGATGGTTCGCGTCTCAGGCCGATGCTCGCCAGCAGGGCTTCGGCTTTTTTGCACTGCTGCATCAGTTCAACATATTGATTGACCTGCTCCTTTTGCTCGGGTGAGCCGGGGGTTTCCTGAAGAGGTTGGTTGGCCAGTTTTTGGCGAATTTGTTCGATTTGATCGCTTAAGGTTTTGTAAGCGGGATAGCGGGTGAAGAAATCAACTCGTTGATTCAGGGCGCGAGTGGTCAATGCCTGTTCGGGGGCGTGCATGGTCCATCGCAACCCGAGATCTCGGCCCGCTAAGGGGAGTTCGGTATAAAATCGATGTCGGCGAAAGAGTTCTGCGATCGCGATCAGTTGTTGAAAATCTCTTTTCGAAGCGACGATCCCCATCCAACGACGAATTGAGTCCAGGTGGGGAGTGGCCAAAAACGTAATGGCTTCGATGGGGTCACTGCGCCAATCTAATTCCGTGGGGTCGCGCAACAGACTTTCGTACATAACTTCAGCATGGCGTTCCGAGATCGCCCCCGAGACGGCATAGGCCTCAGTCAAACGAAGTTGATAGATCCAACGCGAGACGGGAGTGAATTCCTTTAAGGCTCGCTGCAATCGCGCAAGACCTTGGTCAAAATCGCCGTCGATAAATAAATTGACAGCTGCCAGATAATTCGCGCGCCCCTCAAGGTTGCCACTACCGAAACCGGACCGCGCGTTAAAGGCCTTAATGGCTTCGCCTAAAATTCGGGCGGAACTGGCAGAGTCGCCCGCTTCGGAAAAGCATTCTGCCAAACGAATCATCAAGGATGCCTGGGGGAGCAGGGCTCGATTTTTTCGACTCCAAGCGATGGCATTTTCAAGGGGGGGATACGGCCCTGCGGTTTTGCTAGAAAGATGCAGCATGGTGCCCAACGATAGGGCCTCTTCCATCACATCGTATTGATTGAATATAGCCGCAGAATAAGAGGCTTCCAGAGCCAAATAGGCAGCGCTCTTCGTGTCACCCAAACGAAAATTCACGTCGGCTAGTTCCAACAACGCGATGGGGGTGAGCGGGTGATCCAAGCCGTCACCGAATTGCAACGAGCCTTCGAGCATTCGTTTGGCATTGGCATAATCCTCGATGGAAGCATAGGCGATTCCCAGCAAGACGCCGTTCCAAGCGCCGATCAAAGTCCCATCGGCGACATTACTTTGTTCGAAAGCAGAAGCGAGATCGAGGGTCAGACGTTCGTATTTGCAGACGGCCCCTTTGATCCAACGTCTGCGATGCATACTGATCGCCGTGCATCTCATGATTTCAGCGACATCAACTTGTTTGATCTCGGCGGGAATGACAACGCCCCCGACTTGTAAGGCTCGTTCGGCGGCCCCTAATTCGCCGAACATGATACCGATCGTATTAGGCAAACTGGGAACTTTGATGGGTCTGGCTGGTTGTCCCCATGTGATTTGTGTTCGTTGAACAGCTTGAGGCAATGCGTTAGGAATGTTGAATGCTTGAATGCGTTGCTGCCAGTTGTTTTTGGTGTATGCCAAATACAAGTTGAGGCTTTGTTCGTAATAATCGATCGCTTGGCTGTAATTACCTGTGTGAAACTGGCACTCCCCGGCCATGGTCCAATAACAACACGAGTCGAGAAAACGATCGCTGCCAATGCGAAAAGCTCCGGTCGCGTTTTTCCAGTCGTTGAATGAGGATCGATAGTCGCCTTGGTAATAGTTCAAAAACGACAAATAATATTGTTGAGGGGGAAAGGAGTTGGTTCCCAAGGCGATTTGGGCGCGGGCTGTGTTGGCGGGGATCAACAGAGCGATGAGACTCACAATCAGCCAAAATGCAGAACGTTTGATTGATTGGCCCTGATTCGATGATTGGCCGTGAATAGTGTGACGCATTGTTCCACTTTCTAAAAGCTGCAGCTGAAATAACGCCGGAGTTTGCCCCAACTCCAGCGACGAAATCGATTGATTTGGCCCATGCCCACGAGGGGGGAAGATTTCACGAGACCCATTGGTGCCCCCTCGTCGATACCCCCATCCTTCAGCGTATCCCCCTGTTTTACAGGATTTGGCTAAATCATGCCAGCAAAATTAAAAGGAAACGAATGCTATCAGTTTAAGGGAAATATTTTACTTTGGTTCAAAGTATACCGGTGACTCCGCCGATAAACCTTGTAACGGTTATTCAACCAAATAGTCTTGTTCGATCCTGAATTGTCGAGAAACTGAGAACGGAGTCGCGGGAAATGAAATCTGATGTACGAACCAGATGGGCTGCAATCGCACTTGGCGGTTTGTTCCTTGCGTCGACGGTATGCACGACGGGGTGCCAAGTGAGTATTGGTGGTCAAACACTGCCCAGCTCTTATTATATGCAGGACGATGTCCAATACTTCCCCAAAGGCTCAAATTTCAAATTGCCACGGGAAGCAGCCGCTTTGAAAGCTGCCCGTTCGGGCGATCAAACCAGCCGATAACAAAATTGGTCATAAGCCGATTTTTCTTCAAAACATCGCAGCAGCCCGATCGGTTGGCGTATGCCTCCGACGGGCCTTTTTCTGCGCTGGCCATTCTCCAGCGGCGTCTCAAACTTCTGCGAGACGCGTCGTCCCCGAGATTGTTTACGAGTACAATGAGAATATCGTTCGGGCGATATTTTTTTTGACTCGGGCGGCTTTTTCCTGTTGCACCCTGTTCCATCATGGGGAGGTCCCTGCGGATGTCCGATGGGAGTTCAACTGGGTATTCCAATGGTGCGGAAGCTGATTTTGGCAGTCTGTCCAACGTCGTGCCGTTCCACTTCTAAATGTTCTTGAGATTCGATGATTAGAATAATGCCGCAAAAAAAAATCACAACAGGCAATTTCTCGCAACCCAATTTCGGATCGTGCTGTTGGCCCGTCGTGATGATGATTGTGGTTGTTGGATTGTTTTGCCAGGGCTACCCTTCTTTCGCCGATCAAGTCGTCACGCTGGAGACAATCACGGGTTCCTCCTCGCAAGTCACGCTCAGCGGGATCGGTCCTCAGGGAATGTTATTGGGTCCCAATGAAAGTCCCCTGGACATACAACTCGCCGATCTGTTGACTATTGATTGTCACAAAGAACTTCGGGCCGCGGACGAGTCGCAACCCAGTTTGTATTGGGTGACGGGGGGGCGTGTTCGCGCCGCCGAAATCAGCTTCGATGGTGAGTCATTGAAATTCACAGACTCAGTCATTGGCGACTCGGTCGGGATCGCTGCTATTCGCGCCGTGGTGTGGCAAGGGGATCCGGCAGTGGATCAAGCCATTGCGAATCCGTTAACGGACAAGGATCAGGTGATCGTCAACAACGAGGGGCGAGCGACCGTGATTTCCGGTATTCTGGAATCATTGACTGCTGAAAAACTGACGGTCAACTTCGAAGGCAAATCGCGGACCATTGGCATGGAGAAAGTCATGGGCGTGGTGCTAGCTCAAATTGAACCACCTTCACAAGCCGGCGTTCGTGTCACGGCAGAACTGGTTGAGGGGAGCCAAGTAACCGGCGAACTGATGACCTGGGCCGATGATGTTGTAACGCTTCGGGTCGCTTCGGAGGTCGTGCGCGTTCCGGTTGCGTCGCTGTCGAAAATTGAAGTGCGTTCCGATCGACTCGCTTTTCTATCGGATTGGGATCCTGTATTGGTCGAGCAAACATCCTTGTTTGGACCAAGTCGCTCGTGGCAACGCAATCGCAGTACCGACGGCAACCCCTTGACTTTAAAAATCGAAGGGGCGTCGGAGCCCACGATTTTTCGTCGAGGGATCGGGGTTCGCTCTTATTCTCGCTTGGTCTATGAAAATCAGAATGCATACCAACGTCTGGTGGGTTGGGCTGGGATCGATACGGAAACCAATGGACGGGGGACATGTCGTATGCTGATTCGTGGCGATGGCATCCTCTTATGGGAAGCCACTGTTACGGGAGCCGGGCAAGCCGTAGCGATTGACATCGATATCAATGGCATGAACACCCTGGAATTGATTGTGGAACCCGGAGCAGAACTTGATTTGGCCGATCATGCCAATTGGGCCAGTCTTCGCGTCCTGAAAATCGAATAGTCTGAACAGCGGTGGATGATTTATTTCATCTAAGTTCGATTTTCGTGGAGGGGCGTAGGTTCATACTGACTCGGATTGCGACT
>JBGSIY010000018.1:0-1895 GCA_041742275.1 Pirellulaceae bacterium
AAATTTCAATTTCCTTTTCGTTTTCAGAGACCAATAAACCTGAAATCAATTTACCCTCCAAAGTCAGAACCAAGGTCGACAAATATTGATCGGCAATCTCTGCGTTCGGATCGATGATCGACTGAATGACCTTTAGACGATCCATCCGCGACGCGACACCCAAGAGATTGGGCCCAAATTCACGACCATCGCCTGCACCCACACGATGGCACGCCGTGCAGTTGCGTTCGAAGATTTGTTTTCCGCGAGCCACATCACCTTTCAAACTCCCCAGTGCCGTCATGGCTTTGTTTCGAAACTCTTCTGACTTGGGTTCTTGGGAAAGTAAGACTTGCAAATGGGGCAGAGCCGCAGCCCCGGCCTCGTTGGATGCGAACAATTTGGCTACCAATTCATGGCCACGTTCCGCTACTTCTGAAATTCTGCTGGATAAATAATCGGCACGCCAGACCGATTCATTGCTTCCCAACGCATGCAGTACGGTATAGTCGCACCAATAATCGGCGGGTTGCTGCGTCATACCAAACAGCGCTCGCATGCCCTCGATATTCGGTAAGAAGCTTAGGCCCCGCGCCGCCTCCGTTCTGACTCGAGGATGTGCGTCCTGAGAAGCGCTGATTAACAATGCCAGAGCATTGGGCACAAGAGCGCGTTCGTCGGCAATAATATGAATCGCCGCTGCTCGTGCTTCGGGACGTTTGGCTCTCAAAGCAACTTCGGCCAGCAACTCCAAATCCAAATTCGCATGGCCCTGCTGAATCCAAAGTGCTTCACAACGCAAACGGTCAAAATCAGCGCCTTGGGGGTCCAATGTCGCAAGCCATTCGGTCAAGGCTGGCAGCACATCGGCCACGGGCCGGTCCCGCAATTCACGTCGAGCTCGGTATCGGGTCCTCCACTCATAAGCATGCAATTGCTCCAAGATCTCCAGTACCGATTTACCATATTGAGTCGCCGGTTCTACCAACGGGCGCTCGGGATAAACCAAACGGTATATTCGACCGCGCACATGGTCGCGATTGGGATCGCGCTGACTGTATTGCATATGGCCAATCAAGGCGTTCGCCCAGTCTCCAAACCACAAGGCTCCGTCGGGCCCAATCTGTGGATCGGCCGGTCGAAAGTGTTTATCATTGGAACGAATCAAATCGTCTGGACTGCCGTCGGCATTTTTCAATCGGGCACCAGAAAATCCTCCACCATCGTCGCCGATCGTGAACCGGGGCATACCGTTCATGTTGATCACACATGCGTAAGTGAACTGCCGCTGGACCTCTTCGGGAAAGTGGCTGCTCACGACAAACTCACAACCCAAGGCGGGCCGCATGCCCTCATTGTTGAAGACAAAATTCAGCCCCGTTCGTCCACCAAAGGGAGCACCGGACAACGGCGTGTCCCAGGCATGATTGGCTGTCGTTCCATCCCCCACGATCCCTTGACCCCATTCGTCGAAAACATAGCACCACATGTTGTACTGACCAGGCAACGAGAATTGGCGAATTTTCAAGGTCTGAGGGTCCATGACATACGCCCCCCCGGCCCCTTGGCTGCGATGCGGACCCCATGGAGTCTCCAGAGTAGTGCTGGTCGCAATTCCCTCTAGCATATGCAAGTAGCCACCGTGATTCCATTCAAACGCCCCGCATGAATGATGCGTGTCATCCGACGCCCATCCGTCGAGCAAGTGGATAACCTGATCCGCTTTGTCATCCCCGTCGGTATCTTTCAGAAATAACAGACGAGGCTGATCGACGACAATCACTCCACCGTTCCAAAATTCAAACCCAGTTGGGCAATGCAATTTGTCGTAAAAAACAGTGCACTTATCAGCGACACCATCTTGATCCTTGTCATCCAAAATCACCAATTTATCATTGGGCTTGGGATCACCTGGT
>JBGSIY010000019.1:0-3433 GCA_041742275.1 Pirellulaceae bacterium
TAGCAATTCCTGAAAGAGCAGTCATTCTGCGACCAACCCGCCGGCAACCTCGCCAACAGGCATCTAAAAGTTGGTTTCACTCCTCCGAACTCCGAAAACTTGGGCCATACCCCGGCTCATCTGTAGGCTGGCCGACGAGTCGAAACCGACCGAGCGCTGCGACCTTGGATGGGGTTCCGCACGAAAAATCACGTTCGGTTGAGCGAAAGATTCCCGATAATACTCACTCCTCGATCACCTCGCAATGGACAGGCGCCACCCTCGCGATGGGTAGGTGACTTGACCGACACTGATTGCTGCAAATGAGAAAAACGGAATGTGAAAACCCCGCAAAATTTGGAGGCGTACAGTCACTGCCCCTTTAATTCAAGTTTTTTTATGAAGATTAATTCACAGTAGATTCCGTTCTTTTTTTGTTTTGTTTCACACGTATTCTAAGAACGTTTCAACTTCACGACTTAGCAAGAAGCCGAACGAACTGCTGGGCCAGCCAGCAGGATTTTGGGACTACACGAACCGCTGGGTACACCGACTGGATTTTGCCGTCATGACAACGATCAGAATTGTGGGGGCGATGTTACCGAAAGCTCCTGGCTTGCCCAGGAGCTTTTTCCGTTTCTAGCTACACAGCCGCCGCCCACCATACCTTTTGCTCTCACAGCCACTCCATCCTATTGCTCCTGGCTTGCCCAGGTGATGCTTCCGCTCTTTGCTTCAACGATGTGCGAGCGGTCTAGCTTCAGTCTTCCGACATGAAAAGGAAGCCGAAGTGCGCGAGCGCCCGGATTCGCAAAAACCGTATGGGCTTGCCCAGTTGCACTGAGAACCTATCCCAGAACCTATCCCAGAACCTATCTCAGAACCTATCCCAGAACCTATCCCAGAACCTATCCCAGAACCTATTTACTGTGGAGCACCAGCCCTCGGTTTATTCGTTCGAACCGGACGCTAGAGCGTTTCGGCTGATGATTCCGATTAGTTTTGGGATAGGCTTTAATATCGGGGAGTAATTTCGGGACAATTCCGAGGAAACATTGTCTATACCCAGGCCCTCATTGCCAGAAATGGGAAGTCGCGAATCTAAAAGCCCGTCGTTCAGTTCGATGAACACATGTCCTTTTCTTTCTGCATGCCTCACCTGGTAGGGATGATGACGGGACTTGCCGGGATCGTGTGATCGTGGCTGAGCACGCCTTCGGTTCCCACGAAGTAATTCGAATCGCGTTCAACGACCAGATTGAACAAGGGTTCCACCGAACCGTGCGAAACGTTTTCGATTGAGACAACGCCCTGTCGCCCGGTCAGCTTTGTCCCGCGTTTCAAATCACGAGCTCGCATCCAGCCCTCACCGTCAACATGAAACGGATGGCCGTCACTGACCTGGAGTACTTCGTTCGGCGTCTGAATCAACAACGTTGGAGATGGCTCGCGGGTCGTCAAGGTAATGACATTGCGATAGACCATTTGTTTTGACTTAAGATCTTGTGCCCAGACCCTATCGCCAGTACGCAGAAACTCGATTGGACGCAAACCGCGATCCGTCCATACCAACGTTCCCGCCACAAAACACTCGCCTGATCGCGTAGCCAAACCGGATGTTACTGTCGTCCCCATCGATTCGGATCGGTAAGACACAGGGCGTTGATACATCGTGATGTCATTCTGGTCGTACCACCAATTCCACCAATCCTCTGGTGTGCTCCCAGCATCCTCGCTGGTAACAGAACGAAGCACGTCGATCAACCGTACATTTTTTTGTTCCACTGACAGATTGTGAGCCAGCATAGCCTGTTCCATTCGCTCCGTTCCCACCCGCCCGGTGCGCAAGTTGTTGGCCAAGAGCTGATTGACGGCCTGGGGATCAGGTTGTGCTCGCGTCGGATTTACAAGATTGGCAACGTACAATTGATCGTATTGCCGTACGACATCTTGATCAAATCGCTGTTGAAAAAAAACATGGCGATGAAGGATTTGCCCCGCCCCGACGCTGGTCAAGATGTATTCGCTGGTGACCGGAGATTCCAACATCCCGATTAGTTCAGGAATGAACTCGGCTGCATTTCGCTTGTTCAGCAATTCACAGGCAGTTTGACGAGCCGCCAAATCATTGTGGTACAGGGCAACACGGAGCAAAGAGCCCGTCGCCTCTCGGCCATCAAAGCCGTAAATTTTTTGGATACCAGTCTCGGCAATCGGCATCGCTTGGGAACACAAGAAATATTCGATCGCATAAGTTGCTTCGGGATCGTTGATCGCTCCCAACATTTTTTGCCCGCGTCGTTGATTGGGTTCATTCGGCGAGATCAGTCGCTCGGTCGCGTTGGCCACGGGTTTGGCCCATTGACGATACATTTTCATGCGGCGATTGTTCTCGGTAACCCATTCGTCAAACTGCTCTTTGGTCCACCATCGACCGTCAATGTTAACATGCCCCAGTTCGCCACGAGCCAGTTGATTCTCGGGATCGAAATCAAGCAATCGCAACAGGTGCGCTCGTGCCTGCTCAGACAGACCATGCTCACGAGCCCAGCGAGCCATTGCCAGATGTCCGTCTCGATCATCGACCATCTGTTCTCGCATCGACAGATACTTCGCGAGCGAGTCGGAGTGGGCTACGGATGTATGACAAGCAAGAAGAAAGAGGCACGACAACAAACTGATCGTGCAGGCTCGACTCGAAAACTCGTGAATTCGCTTCATCTCAACGTCTCCTGATCGGGAACAAGCTCAAGGGCCTGGCGTATGAAAATGCAAAGCAACCATCCGCACCCGATGTCAACATTCGGCAAGGTCAGAATGCTTTCTTCGTTTTCTGGCGGAGTTCGCGGGACGAACTCAGTTAAGTCTCGACTTATCGAAACCAAAAAGCAAGAGTCAAAATTTTGAATACTTTCCCATCAAGACTACCGACGAAGAATGTGGTGAAACACAGCCCTTTTTGCTTGAAGCCAGCAAGGAACGCAATAATCTAGGCAATCCAGGGCGTTTTGGGTCCAGCATTTAGAGTCCGTCCTCGCTGCCCTACCCTGCCCCGTCGTCCTCTTTGAGGAGACTGATCGCAACGCACGCATTTCGATTGCCTGTCTTGAGGTCGGCAGCGCAGAAGAGACGCACTCTCTAGGCTTTGGAAAGTCGATCAAAAAAATACCAACGGGATCCCAACAAACAAACTGCCAATTTTTCTAAACTCTCAACGGCTCTGATTTTTATTAGCCCAATTTTCAATGCATGTTTGGACTTGGTGGTGCGGTAAGAACTCTTGTTCGAGGCGGCCGCGTGGTGATAGTAGTAGACGTCGATACAAGGTTGCCTCGGATTGGGTTAGGCCTTCCGGAGCTTCGTTACCTGCGACAATGGGTTCAGAAACGGCGGCACTTGCGAATTCTTCAAACAACGCCTCAGTCATTAGCAGGGCGTCAAGTTGCGGAATCGC
>JBGSIY010000020.1:0-15732 GCA_041742275.1 Pirellulaceae bacterium
GCGACGACAATCCCTGAGATGACAGCTCGAGAGAGTACAACAAACGGTTCGTGTCCATGATAAACGCCCAAGACTGTTGCAAAGCATGCGACTAGCAAGCCGAGCATTTTTCCCAACGAGTCGTTGCGTCGCATTCGGCGACGAATAATTTCATGATCCAAACTCATCTAAACACTCGACAAATATATACTTATAAAAACTCCAACTCCCTCAACAACGCTCCGCAGCCCTAGGCGGCATTGCTCGATTTGCCGCTGGGCATGCTCAGCCCTTCTGCTGCATTCCTCGCATGTTCTGCTGCTGTTTCCATGGCCCCCATCACGTCTTGATGACGGATGAAGCCCACGGCCTTGATCTGCATATTTGTAGGAAGTTCGCTGTAGGACACGACGGCCAGATGGGGGAGTGAACGGAAAATCGTTCGGCGAATCGCCCGTCTCATCCCTGAGTCGACAATCAATGCAGCCGGTTGATCTTTCGCGACAGACATTTCCCATTCCGATCGCAACTTGTCAATGAGCGTTTCCAGTTGTTTTTGTTTCAAAGGAATGACTCCATCAGTCACAATTTGTGAAAGCGCGTATTCGAGACCCGCCTCCAGATAAATCACTCGGACTTGTCCGTTCTCATCTCGAAAACGGCTGACAATTTGGTGTCCAATCGAAGTGCGTATTTTTTCCGTGAGTTCTTCGGGATCTTTTAGGCTGGCACCATGTTGCACGGCCGCTTCGATAATCGGTTCCAGGGCCGTGATCGAGACCTGTTCCTTGATTAAATTCACGAGAACTTGGTGCAGTGTGCTATGCCGGACCGTGGTGGGTCCAATTTCTTCAATGATCGTGGGTGATGTTTCTTTGAGTTTATTCAACATTTTTTGCATGTCTTCGCGACTGAGCAATTCATGGGCATGCGATTTTAAGCACTCGCGCAAATGGATAATGAACACCGAGGATGCTTCCACCAAGTAGAGTCCCAACATTTCTGCGCGACGACGAGAGCTTTCGCTGATCCAGCGGGCGGGCATGCCATAGGTCGGGTCGATTACATCGACCCCTTTGATATCCAGTTGACCGTTTTCCGGTAGGACCACAAGTAGATCTGCAGGGCGGAGTTCGCCCCGTCCGACCTCTCGTCCATTGATGAAGATCCGATATTCGTTGACAGGCAAGTTCAAGTTGTCGCGTATAAACGCATTGGGCACCCAAAAACCAAACTCGTTCGCCAGTTCTTGACGCATGGAGGCAATTCGTGTGGCAATGTCTTTACTATTTCGCCCTTCGACAATCGGAATCAATGCTGCTCCAACCTCAATGACAATTCTATCCGTTTTCAAAAATTGATTTAGGTTCCGTTCTTCGGGAGCTTCGGGGGCCTCGGCGACCGGAGGTTTGGGGAGGGCCGCTGTTTTCTTTTCAGTCGCCACGGCCTTCCGTGCTCGCTGAGCAACAAAAACAAGAAACCCGGCCAAGATAAAAAAGGGAAGCTTGGGGAATCCCGGCGTAAAAGAGACAAAGACAAGAATAATTGCGCCCGTAAATAGAGCTGGATAGGCGCGGTAGAATTGCTCGCTGATCTCGGAACTCAAATTGGCGTTCGACGCTGACTTGGTCACCAGCATACCGGCACTGGTGGCGATGACCAAAGCAGGAATTTGGGATACCAAGCCGTCGCCGATTGTTAGAACGGAATACAACTGCAAGGCGTCGACAAAACTATCGCCCTGCATGACTCCGATCGTCACCCCGCCGATGATATTCACCACCAGGATAATCAGGCCCGCGATGGAATCGCCGCGAACGTATTTACTAGCACCATCCATCGCACCAAAAAACTCAGCTTCGCGGGCGAGTTCATGACGCCGACGGGTGGCTTCCTCGGGCAGAATTGCGCCTACGTTCAGTTCTGCATCAATCGCCATCTGTTTCCCGGGCATGGCATCGAGCGTGAACCTCGCATTGACTTCCGAAATTCGCGTGGCACCTTTCGTGATCACAATAAATTGAATCGTCACCAAAATGGCAAAGATCACGACGCCCACGACCAAATTGCCTCCGACAACAAAGTCACCGAACGTAGAAACAATCTTCCCGGCATCTCCGTTCAATAAAATCAAACGGGTCGAGGCGACGTTCAACGACAGACGAAAAAGGGTGAGCAATAACAGCACGGAGGGAAATACGCTGACATCCAAAGGACGTCGGGAATTCAAGGTAACGAGCAACAATAAAATGGCACCGGACAAATTGACTGCCAAAAACATATCCAGCAAGAAAGTCGGTAGCGGAATCACCAGGGCTACCAACATAATCAAAATACCAAACGCCAGTGCCGACTCACTGCGAGGTAAGAAGCTGAAATTGGAGTCTAAATTTGCTGGAACAGTAGCCATATCGGTTCTTAAAATCAGGAGCCAAAACTGGTGACAAGGGCCTGAGCAATCAATTGCCAGCCATCAACTAAAACAAACAACAGCAACTTGCACGGTGTCGCAACCACCACCGGCGGCATCATCATCATCCCTAAACTCATCAGCACAGTCGAAACCACGAGATCGATCAGCAAGAAAGGGATGTAAATACAAAAACCCATAATGAACGCCGTTTTCAGTTCGCTAATAATGAAGGCGGGAACCAACGTAGTCAGTGGCACGTTGGAATAGTCGGGCATTTGGTCTGCATTTTGTTCGGGCGTAAAAGCTAGTGACTCCTCCGAGAGAGCGAGATCACTGGTGGCCGCAGCATCAACGGTTGCCGTCTGTTTTGATGCCAGATCCAGGAACAGTAAAAGGTCCGCCTCACGCGTATTGTGCAACATAAATCGACGAAGCTCTTGGCTGGCTATCGTATACGCCTGTTCCAATGTGAAATCCCCTTGGGTCGCTTCGTCTTGTTGAGCCATTAAATACGGGCGTATCGCTAGTTGATGTATGTTTTGAAAGGTTGGTCCCATGACGAAGAGAGTCAAAAACATGGACAATCCCAGGATGACAGGATTCGGCGGAATCTCTTGGGTTGTCAGAGCGCGGCGAACGAACGACAGCACGATAATGATTCTGGTGAACGCTGTTACGCTGACCAGCAGGGATATCGCAAAACTTAAGGCTCCCAATAGAATCGCAATTTGCAACGGCGGCGCCAGTTGCTGAAACGATTCCGATTCGAGAGATTGGGCTATTAAGTTCGGGTACATGATTCCGCACTTCCTGGAGCGGCTGCTTTTATAAAATAGGTTAAGAAGCCGTTTTCAATGTTTGGTGCATGAGCAACCATTTTTTAAATTCCGGATCGAATTGCTCGAGTTGCTTTGCCAGCAATTGCTCGGTGGCATTCAAAACGGGTTCAGGCTGTTTTAACTTGGGAGCCTCAGAGATCTCGTTGCCCTCCAACCCGTTCAAAAAAGGTTCTTGTAGCGAAACAACGGACTTAACACCGGTTGCGTCCATCGCGATCAGGACTTGTTGCTCGCCAATCCGCACGATTTTCAAAACGGCTTTGTTCCCCAGCGACAGTGTCTGTTCGATAGCAATGTTAGAACGTGGTTTTCCGCCAGGGATCACACCATTGCGACGAGTCTTGGTGGCGATGTAGATGAACGTGACGGCCACGGCCAGAACGAGGATTGTGTTGAGGATGATTTTTTTCAACGTCCCTGATAATTCCAAACCTGGGAGTGGTTGTGCTGGTTTTTCGACAGCGGGTTTTGCACCTTGAATGCTATTGCCGGGGAGCGGAGCGAAGGTACCCTGCACGGAAGTGTCGTCAAAATTCAAGGGTTGCGGAGTGACGGACCTCGCTGAAGCGCCGTTGTATTGGGGCGTCGCATAAGTGGTTGGCACGGGCCCGGTAGTGCTCGTTTCCCGAGACGGAGCGTTTTGAATGCTCACAGCCGACTCGAGTGCACTGTCTAATTGACGGTCAAAGCTGCCGCGAATGAAGGCTTGGACTTGCCCGCTGTCCGAGTGACCTGTTTGACGCACAGTCGGGTCGTAGTGTGCCGAGGTTTCCCCTCGATTTGGAGAAGAGGCCGAATACACGGGAAGCGCATCCAATCGCAGGGGATTGGGGTCCGATTGGCCGTGGGCCTGAGCGGTGGCCAATGTGGCCACGCCTACCATCACCAGTGCGATGAGCCCTGGGCGTATGGGATTAAATAAACTGATTTTTAAATGCCGATCCATGGCAACGACCTCGCGTGGGGGGAAACGCGCAATCAACACCAATCCATTGGTGGAGAGCTATTTTTTACCTTTTACCTCAGATACCTGACCCGGATAAATTTCTCGAATACGAATGGCAAAACAATCGTTAACGACGACTACTTCACCGCTAGCCAAAGGCACGCCCTGGGCAATCAACTCAACCGGGCCATTAATACTCCGATTCAACTCGATGATCGAACCAACTCCCAGTTGCAACAGTTTTTGAATGGGCAATCGCGTGCGCCCCAGTTCGGCACTCACCGAGACTTGCACATCATGAAAGCGGTTGAGATCCGGGCCTGGTTGCGAATTTGCATCGGACTGGACCACCGGAAAATCGGCCGCCTGAACTTCCACGCCTGCATCGTTCCCAGGACCGGTGTCCTGTTGATCAGCGCCCTGTTGATATTGTGGGCCGGTGGCAAACGCTTCTGGCGTACCTACTCCGGACATATTGGCTGTTGTTTCTTCGCTCATTTGAAATCGATCGGTTTAAATTAAGTAATAATCCGGCTGATCTTAAAAACTTGGTCCGCGCCGATTCTTCCTGGCCACCCTTTGTAGAGCGGCTTGTCATCCATGGTTCCCAATACGGGCTCGTCTACCCGTTGATCCAACACAATGATGTCGCCCACTTGGAGGCGGGTCAGATCCGTCATTGAGAGATTGGCTTTGCCTAAATTGAACACCACTTCAATGGGAATTTGTTGCAC
Organism: Pirellulaceae bacterium; assembly: GCA_041742275.1. GTDB lineage: Bacteria > Planctomycetota > Planctomycetia > Pirellulales > Pirellulaceae > BJ22. The sequence continues at coordinate 4,912 of JBGSIY010000020.1, forward strand.
GGAGTCCCGCGGGTTGTGAGTGGGTGGAGCCACTTGTTTCTCAATAAATGGTTCTAACGCTTTGGCGGTTACCGCGCGGGGTAAAGCCCACTGAAAGATCACGTTCCCAGCCAAGGCCTTGATGGAAAAATTCATCACGATCATGAATTCGGTCCCGACAAACAATCGACTGCGGTGGGGTGCCAAATCGATGGCTCCCAATTGACAGGTCAAGGGATCTTTCTCGGGCCAGGCTTCGGACAATGCGCCTGCAAAGGTATCCAGGATCAACTGACTCAATTCCATTTCAACGGCGGTTAAGTTGCGTGGAGCCGGTTTCACTTCAGGTCGCTCACACAGCACTTCTTGGATCAGCGCCAAAAGATCGATCTTGGGAACCGCCAGCATGGTCAGCATGTTGGGCAGTTGCACTTGGATGGGACAACCCATCGTGAGGGGTTGAAAACTCTCCGTGAATGTCGCAAAGGACTGTGTTACAGGTCCCATTGCCGAGACCTCCAGCGTGGTTGGCGCAAGATCTCGCCAGCGTTCTTGAAAAATTTTCGAAGCACGCGTAGACCACAAGCGGATTTGGCGAGAGAGTGGCTCCTCGACATAACCCGCTTTGCGAAAATCAAAAGGTTGGCAGTCCTTTGCCATCATTGAACGTTAAATTCCTTAAACAGAATATCTTGAATTCGCTCGACTCCGTCATCAAATAACACCGCATTAAACTCATCATGAATTTCACGGCGGAGACGACTTTGCCCCATTTTACCTTTAACTTCTGCGTGACGTTTATCAGAAAGGTGACCATTGAGCCAGTTGATCAATATCACTTTCCGCTCAGTTAACAATTTCTCAATGTCGAGTTTTTGGCTGTCGGCAACTTGAATCGCAAAGGTTACTTTGATAAAGCGACTATTGTTGTTTTCATTCAAGTTCACGGTAATCGTATCAAAATCCAGAAATGCGATTTTGTCGGTCGCTTCTGGAATCGCTAACTCATTTGAACTCGGTTCTTTTTTTCCAGCAGCAAACTCTGATTGGCCCGGACCGGTTAACTGAGCAATCACGATGGGAGTGGCCAAGCCGCTAACGACCGACACCACAGCCACAATGATCAGCACTAATTTGCTGGATTTGGGCTTGGTTTGACCATCTGTTTGATCTTGGTCTTTGTCTGCCATGATCTAAATACCGCCTAAGGAAATTGTCCGAGGCACATTGCCTGGGACAGGACATGATTGGGAAAGAAACAGCCGACGCGAATTCACGATCACTCGCCATCCTATGACAACGTCCCATCGCTCTGGCCGGTGGCTGAATCAAGGTGCGGTAGATCAATGGAGAAACATACAACTAGCCGGCATAGATTTCCTAATCATTAAACTTTATCGACGGCTGCGACGAGTTTATTTAGTCAGAAGTCGATGAATAAAGGGGTAAATGAGGAAAAGCGAACCGGTTGTAGTGGTTTTAACTAAAGTTGCAGGGCCGCAAATCGCGATTTTCACCTAGTAGAACTCGCTTAATCAGCAAACTTTAGCTGAACGGGTGAGAGCAGTTTAGATGCCAGCAGATATTTCCAGTGTGGCGTTGTTATCGCTTTTTCGGCCCCCAATTCAACTTTGAATACACACCCGGGCCCAACTGATTGCTGAATCAGCGAGTCTAAACACCCATGACTTTGCCGCCCACATTAGGGTGGGAAAAATCGGCGTGTTTCCATTTTCTCGGGGGGGAAAAGTGAATCGAGGACTTTATTCTGGCGCGTCGGCGATGGATGCCCTATCGCGCCATCAGGAATTGATTGCTTCTAATTTAGCCAACTTGCAATCGACAGGCTTTCGCCGATCCGTATTGTCGTTTTCTGAACGATTGGATTCTGACAAGGCGCCCTTGTTGGGAACGCGTGTCGAGAGCGAATCCTTAGACTTTAGCCAGGGATTCTTGCAGCAAACAGGTCGCAAGTTGGATGTCGCCATCAGCGGTGATGGCTTTTTTGCGTTGGGTGGCGAAGACGGAACCGTCTACAGTCGGGCCGGAGTTTTTTTCAGGCAGCCCAATGGCGCTCTCGTCAACGGCGACAATATGCCTGTCCTAGATGACGCTGGCGCCCCGATCAACATTGATCCACTCATTCCCGAGTCGAGCCTGCACATTGATTCCGAAGGGTTCATCACGGCGGGGCAGCAAACCGTCGCTCAATTGGGCATTGTTGGATTTGCAAACAACAAGGAATTGATCCCCAAAGGTCAGGTTTACTTTATGGCTCCTGATGGCGTTGCTTCAGGGCCGCCTACCGGGCGCGTGATGCAAGGCGAGCGGGAATTAAGCAACTCCAGCCCCGTGACCGAGCTCATCAATTTGATCGTTACCAATCGAATGTTTGAGGCTGCTCAACGTTCTGTGCGCACGATTGCCGAGTCGGTTCAGCAGCATTACCGTTCATAATGTGAGTGTTAACTAAGGGATATTCAAGATGCTCAAGGCCTTTTACTCCAGCGCCACTGGAATGCGTGCTCAAGAACAGTTGATTGACAACACCGCCAATAACCTGGCCAACGTCAACACCACGGGTTTCAAACGGAAACACATTCATTTTGCCGATTTGCTCTATGAAACGCGGAAGGAACCGGGCGCGGCGACCCAAGCAGGCACGATTGCCCCCGAGGGATTGCAAATCGGCAATGGTACTCGGGCTGTCGGCAACTCCAGTGTCTACACCCAGGGTGTGCCGATCGAAACCGGAAACCGATATCACGTGGCAATTGAGGGGGACGGGTTTTTTGAAATCCAAGGCCCAAATAATACGTTGATGTATACCCGTGACGGCTCGTTTTCTACTGACGCTGCCGGGCAATTGGTAACGGCCGACGGGTATATCGTTAATCCAGGGATTCAAATCGATCCCACTGCTACGGCAATTGCTATCAATCGCGATGGTCAAATCAGCCAAACTGTTAATGGGCAAACCACACCTGTCGCAGTTTTAACCCTCGCACGTTTCCCCAATACGGCCGGTCTGAAAAACCTCGGCAATAACTTTTTGCAAGAGACGCCGGCATCGGGTCAGGCACTTCTGGGAAATCCCGAAACGGACGGACTCGGAGCGATTCGGCAATTTGTGCTCGAAGGCTCGAATGTTGAAGTGGTTTCTGAATTGGTCAATTTGATTACCGCTCAACGGGCGTACGAAATCAACTCGCGCGCCATTCGGGCCGGCGATGAAATGCTCTCCAACACAGGTCAATTGGTACGATAATATGATTTTTCGAGGCTTGATTTTTTGGTTCGCCGCGGCCCTGTTGATTTTAAACAGCCCAGTAGCCGGAGGTTGGCAAGTTGGCGTCACAGGTCCCGTGCGGGTGCATTTGGCAGCAGGAGAACGCCAGGTGGATCAGCAATCGGTTTTGATCGGCGACGTTGCCGAGATTTCGGACGGTGACCCTCGAATCCGCGCTCAAATCAAATCGTTGGATTTGGGGGAACTCAACCCCGACGAACCCAAATCCGTCAGCGCCGAAAATATTCGTTACCGCATTCTGGTCGCCGGCATTTCAGACGATCAATTTGTTTTGAGTGGCGAAGCCTTCACCAACCTTCACTACCAAGATTCCAAGTCGAGAATCGCCGCTTTAACCGATCAGTTGCATGCGTATTTGGCCGAACATTATCAAATACCTACCGACCAATTGATCCTGGAAATGAACGCCGCCAGTGAGAAATTAATTTACCAAAAATTAGCCAATCAAGAACTTCGATTTGAAGTCTCTGCGACTCTGCCCACATCGTTGCCATTGGGACGAGTTTATTTGGATACTCAGGTTCATTGGAGTGATGGGCATTCAGTGAAATTCCGTGCGCCTGTGGACATTAAAGTCCTTCAACCCGTGGTGTTAACAAATCGTCCCATTTCCAAAGGAGATTTGATTCGCGCCGAGGATGTTCATACCTCGATCATGCCCTTGGATCGACCCGGCGTGCACTTGGCTTCGGCCGAGGAACTAGTTGGCAAAGCCGCTATTCGAGATCTGGCGCCGTATTCGGTGGTCGATGCCAAAGCCGTGCAAATGCCGTCGTCGGCCAAGGCCGAGATTGTGGTAAAAGCGAACTCGGCTATCGATTTGATCTATAGCAACAACGGCGTGGAAATACGGATGTCGGGACTGCGGGCGTTAAATTCAGGTGCGGTTGGTGACTCGATCATGGTCTTGAACACACGTACGAATAAGCGTGTGCGAGGTCAAATTATTGATGGCCAAACAGCCCAGGTAATTGTGGCTGGGGCAGTGGATTGATTTCGCATTTCGTTCCCGGTTAGTCGAAAACAGCGTTTATTTTTTGCGGGTAGTTAACATGATTTTTCTAGGTGCACGCGTCTTCAATAGCTTATTTCCTGGTTGGAAAGGCCGATTGTGGGGAAGCCTCATGGTGCTGATTTTAACTCAGTCCCCCCATTTTTTGCTGGGTCAGTCGCTGTGGCAACAACGAGCGGCCAACTATACCAGCCCGTTCAAGACTCCCCGAGCTCATGCAACGGGGGATCTTTTGAGCGTTTTGATTACGGAGAGTACAGAGATCAATAACCGAGATCAGCGATTGTTGAACAAACAGAATGCATCCAGCGCCAATGGGGAAGGCTCGTTTGGGATCTCTGGAGTTATTGGTGACGCAACAGCAGGGGCCGAGGTTGACGAAGCCTCCGCTTCCAGCCGACTTCAAAATAGTAATACTCAGTATCGAATTCAACGCGGATTCACGGATCAATTTCAAGTTGTGGTGAACGACGTTATGCCCAACGGAAATTTGCAAATTTTAGGAAGTCGCGAGGTCAAATTAGATGGAGACGTTCGCAAATTGTATTTGACAGGGGAGGTTCGACCCGTCGACGTTTCCTCCAATAACACGGTGATGTCTCAGCAAGTCTTTAATCTCAAGCTTGAATTCGAAACCGATGGATCGGAGAGTGCCTTTATTAACCAAGGCTGGTGGGCAAAGAAGGTCAATAAACTCTGGCCTTTCTAGATACCATTTTCCCATTTCCATTTTGTGATCAGTCTCCCTCTCGTTCGTTCACGTCCAAGGACAGCCATGAATTCAAAACGGCATCAACAGTCCATTCGATGTTCACTCTGGTGGTGGCCCTGCGGCATGGTGCTGGGGGTGTGTCTCACTGCGAATTCTGGATGGGGTCAACTACCTCCGGTCGTGCAGGCACCGTCTCCAATGACTCAGGTGCCCAGCGTTGTTACCGAACGTGAATTGGAGGTCATGATTGGCGATATCACGACTCAAGCCGGCGACCAAACGAACCAGATTTGGGGCGAAGGCCTAGTGACGGGACTGGCGGGGACCGGTGCAAAAGATCGTGCAACCCAAGAATTGATCCTGAATTTTGCTTTAAATCGGGGAATTCCCATCACGCGGGCGGAATCAAAAAACGCTTGTTGGGTGACGATCAGTGGCGATTTACCCGCTTACGCTAAAGTGGGCGAGAAATTCTCGGTAACGGTCAGTGCGCTTGGAGATGCCACCGACCTACGTGGCGGCAATTTAGAAATTGCCGAACTCCGTTCCTTTGATGGCAAGGTCTACGCGACGGTCCAGGGACCCTTATCCGTCCCGGGGTTTTCGGCCAGTGGAGCCGGTGCGACGGTGATGAAAAACCATCCGACCGTCGGCGCCTGCATGGCTCAAGTCGTCAATGAAATTTGTCTGCCCGAAGACTTGCAACCCAATCTCGTTTCTTTCAATCTCCGCAACAAAGAATATTTGACCGCGAGTCGCATTACTTCTGCCATCAATGAAGTCTTTCCGAATTCCGCGCGGGCGTTGGACAAGGGATCGGTTGAGGTCGCGGTTCCTGATGCGTTTCAAAGAAACCGGATTGAGTTTATCGCCATGGTCAATCAATTGCGAGTTCGTCCTTATGAACCGGCTCGTGTCGTGATCAATCGTCGATCAGGAACGATTGTCATGGGCCAGAATGTTCGTATCTCCAATGTCGTGTTTGCCAACGAGAATCTTGTCATCACGACCACTGAAAACCCCGTCGCTTCTCAGCCGGCCCCGTTTTCCGATGGCCAAACCGTAGTTTTGCCGCGAACGCAGATTCAGGCCTTCAGCGAAAGCGGGCGGTACAACGTGTTGAAGTCGGGTATCACGGTGCATGAGTTTGCTGCGGCCCTGAATGCCATGGGGGTCGCCCCCACTGATTTGATCAACGTGTTCGAAGCGATTCACCGTCAGGGTGGGTTGCATGCGGAACTGATTTTCGAATAACCAGTCAAGGTCTCAAAAGTCCGGCCGATGCAGAGGGACGCAGCCCGAATCCCATTCAATAAAAAACGCATTCAAAATCAATACTTGTTTGAAAAAAAGGCCACGCATGGAAGTTTCTGGCAGCACCAACTTAATGAAACAACAGCTCTCTCGTGAGATCCTTGCACCTCAAGATGTTAATGCGGTTCGCGAGCAACTAGCGAGCCTGAGCGACGGCGACAGCGCCAAAGCGGTGGAGGGAGTCGAATCGATGTTCCTGTCGTTGCTCATGAAAGAAATGCGGAGTTCGATGACCGAAGGGGGATTTTTCGGCGAGGAAAACAGCGATAGCTACGGCGGCTTGTTTGACATGATGATGTCCCAATCGCTCGCCCAAGGAAACCCTTTGGGTGTGGGTAAATTGGTGGAGCAACAAATGCAACGCATGGGAATGGGATTGGATTCTGAGGACTTAGACGCCACGAATCTAAATCAATCAGTTAATTCCCTAATCAACACGGTTCAAAACGACAGTCAGGTAACGACTCCAGCGGATGGCCAGGGCAGCACCTTAACCGAGCAACCTTACATTAGTCCCGCTCATGTTAACCTGATGCAACAATTACTGCTCCAAGGAATCATGCCTTAGAGATTTAATTGCTTTTAAATGCGTTCGCGTTTTTTATTGGTGCGACCGGTATCCAGGTCCGCTGCTTACACGTTTCGCTCTATCCAAAACAACAACTTTTCCACAATCGACTTAGGAGTTTTACAATGAATTTAGTTACGCCTCAGTTGAACGCGCCGCCGCGTGAGTTGGTTTCGGATCAATCGGCTCAAAACTGGATTGCTCGGCTGGAAAGCGAAAAAAACAGTTTGGAGTCGCTGCGTCTGGAGTGTGTGGGACTGCAGGAGGCATTGAAAGCTGGCGTCAGTCAAAGTCAGGACGATTTGATGCTTAGGCTCAGTCAGATCCAAGCGATGGGAACGGAGATCCGTCGACAACGCGGCGAAATGGCGATGAAAATAAAAGAAGCCATTGGGGAGCCGACAAACTTAACCCGACTGATTCAACACGTACGACCCGAATATCAATCCCAACTAAAAAAGTTGCGAACTCAGTTGCAGGACAAGCTTTTAGAAATTCAAACGATTTCATTTAGCAACCAAATCGTCATGAATTACACCATGGATTTTTATCACCGCTTATTGGAAGGTGTTGTCGGGGATACCGGCGGGGAAGCCGCAATGACTCTCGATGGCAAATTGCGACCGATGGAAAAGGGCCAGTTGTTCACTAAGAACTGCTAACGCTGAACCTCTCGCATTCGGGATCGGCACCCTGAACATCGCCAGTGGGTCGGTCACCCCCTATTTTGACGTTTTGAACGCCTATTTGGCAAATGAGTCGAGGTTATACCATGTTTAATTTTTCAATTTCACAAACCGCTTTGGCCACGAGTCAAATTGCGATCGACACGGTTTCCAACAACATTGCCAATGCTAATACACCAGGATACCATCGACGGGAGGTGATGTTCGGGGCGCAAAAAGACTATTTGATTCGGAATCAGTTTCTTGGCGGCGGGGTCGATGTTTCCCGTATTCGAGGGATTCGCGACCTAGTGATTGAACAGAGTTTATCGCAATCGATTGGTGACACGCAGGCCATGAGCCAACGCGTTTCGCTCGAGCGAAGCATCGAAAGCTTGTTCTCTGGCGGACCCGGATCGTTGTATGACCAATACAGCAGTTTCTACAACGAATTGTCGCGGCTTTCTTCAGACCCCAGCCAATCTTCACAGCGTAGTGTGGTTCTCGAAAACTCGAAACAACTGGCGACTCAATTCCAATTTGTTGGCAATCGTTTGGGACGTTTAAAAGACGCCGCACGTCAACAATTGGAAGACGAGGTGAAGACGCTCAATACGAAATTGCAAGAACTGGCGGATGTTCAACAGAAGATAAATGTCAGTCGATCGCAGGGAGACCCCAATCAATTGATTGATCAGCGCGATATGATCATCAATGAAATCGCCGAGATCATTGACGTTGATCGAAATGAACTGACGCAAGATGGTTTTGGCGTCTCCATCGGTGGTTCGGCGCTCAGCCTGGGTGCGACACCAATGAGTCTTTCGATTTTGGATGGGGATGACGGCCAAGTCTCATTGCAAATCAACCAACTCGGTCGCTCCATTGTGCCACGGGGTGGTAAACTGGCGGCACTATTAACGCACCACAATGAAACATTGGATGGCTATAGTTCACGATTAGACCTGTTGGCTCGCTCTCTGATTCGCAATATCGACCAAGCACATGCGGGAGGCGTGGGCATTGGCGGTGGCTTTTCGGTTCTCAGTTCCAATCGTTCGGTTTCTGATGTCAATCTGCCGTTGTCTGAGGCAGGTTTAACATTTCCGATTGATAATGGCCAATTGTGGCTGACAGTGACTGATGCCAACGGGGATGTCCGCACGTCGTCTATCAACGTTGATCCGTCAACGCAATCGCTGTCGGATATCGCCGTCGCTCTCAGCACCATACCCAACATTAACGCCGTCGTCGACGCTCAAAATGGACAATTGAAAATTAGCACTCCCTCGGGGTTCTCTTTCGCTTTCACCGGAGGATTAGAAACGGTCCCCGACACTTCCGGACTCACCGGCACCTCGATTCCACGATTTTCCGGGGAATACAAAGGAACGGACAACGGTGTTTTCGACGTTCGTTTTGTGGGCTCGGGCAGCATCGGCAGAACACCGGGACTCAAAGCGGAAATCTATGATGCCGGGGGACGCTTGGTGGCGGAGTTGGATATCGGAGAAGGCTACGAAGCCGGAACCGAGTTGGATTTATTGGATGGAGTCTCGATCGCTTTTGAAACGGGTACCGTTGTCGACGGAGAGTCGGCTTCGACGCCGCTAATCGCCAACTCGGACTCGACTGGGATTTTGTCTGCCCTCGGGATCAATAGCTTTTTTAGTGGTGATAGCGCAACCACGATTGCCATCAATAATGAAGTGCTCGCCAACCCCAATCGATTGGCTGTATCCCGAACGGGAGAAGTCTCTGATGCGTCTAACTTAAAACGCATCATCGACCTGAAAGACGAACTGATTGTCGATGGAAAATTCGGATTCGACCAGTTTTTGGGAGGGTTGAGCAGTGAGATTGGAGCATCGGTAAAAGGTGCCCAAGCCTTGCAGGATCAATTTCAACAGTTGCAGTTTCAATTTGAATCAGCCAGGGATGCGGCTTCCGGTGTCGATATTAATGAAGAGATGGTCAACTTGTCTCGCTACCAACGGGCCTATGAGGCTTCTCTCCGCGTGATTTCCACAGTCGACCAAATGTATCAGGAAGTATTGCAAATCCTTAGATAATTAGCCAGTTAGAAAACCATGTACACACGAGCCACTGCCTTTTCGGTCACCAGCCGCGCCTCCCGTTATTCGGCGATGCACGGCGCCACTATTTTACGTCTGCAAGAACAAATTTCGTCCGGTTTGAAGCTGACCAAGCCCTCGGATAATCCACTCGCCTTTCGTCAGGCCAGTGCGTTGCAGGGGCAACTCCAATCACTACGTTCCTCGGTCGATGTGATTGCTGATGCTACAACGAAACTCAACATCAGCGTATCTAATTTAACTGAAGTCGCCGATATTTTGTCCACCGCACAACGCCTGGCGCAACAAGGAATTCAAGCCCTGGATCAATCGGAGAAAACGGCGATTGCAATTGAAGCAGAACAATTGTTAACCCGACTCCAACAGATTGGTAACTCACAATACGCGGACCAATACCTCTACGGTGGGACCAAAAGCAATCAACAGCCGTATGAATTCGGCAACCCGGCGGTGAAGGGAGGCACCTTGCAGTCGATCTACAACGGAAAATCTCGTGCCGGGGAATCCGTGATTAGTCCCGGAGTCTCCGTCCCGACTTTGTTCGCGGGGAACCAGCTCTTTGGTGACAACCAGCGTTCGGCCACAGTGGTCTACGGCAATACGGGTGTAACCACTGGAGCGGGTACCGATACGATGATCGGACGGGCCACATTGCAAGTGCGCCATGTCTCTACGGTTTATGCAGGTGGCTCAGGAATTCAAGCCAGTGCGACTTCACCCGGAAACGACAATATCCTCGGTGCCCTGGGGACGCATCACGTGACGATCAACGATACGAGCGGCAACGGTACTGCAGGAACTATCTCTTTGAATGGAGGAGAGTCGATCAATTGGGACAGCGCCATGACCGACCTGGTGGTGGTCAGCGATCAAGGTGAAGAAGTGCGCGTGGATATGACGGCGATCACCGCCGGTTTTTCGGGGACTGTGGACATCACGGCCAATGGCAGTCTGAGTGTGGATAACGGGGCCACGACTGAGCCCATTGACTTCTCGAGTTCCCAAGTTGTGGTGGATAGTACCTCCGGACGCTATACCCATTTGGACAGTAGTCAAGTCAATCGCACCGGTGATGACTTCCTGGAATTCCCTGGCACCTCGGATGCCTTTCAAGTCGTCTATGAATTGATCCAAGATCTTCGAGGGACTCGTGAAATGAACACAG
>JBGSIY010000021.1:0-5293 GCA_041742275.1 Pirellulaceae bacterium
ATCACAGCGAACATTATTTTCATTCCGGGTTCACGGACCTGGTCATCACCGGACTGGCTGGCCTGCAGCCTTCGAACGATGCTACCGTGGTCATCGATCCGTTGATTCCCGCTCACTGGGATTATTTTGCACTCGACCACATTCCCTATCGCGGCCATGAACTCGCCATCGTGTGGGATCGTTTGGGGACGCGTTATGGTTTAGGGGCAGGCTTGCACGTATTGGTCAACGGTCGCCAGCACGCACATAGTGAGTCACTGACACGTTTAGAGGTATCCCTTCCGCCAACCATCGAAACACCCCTACCGACAATCAAGCGTTATAACTATGTAGTCAACAACGACGGCGATTACTTCCCACGACTTTCCGCGAGTCATGTCGGCCCGGGCTCCTCACTTGCGCAATTAGCCAATGGTCAAGTTCGCTATGACTTGCAGCCCCCCAGCCGCTGGACTGCCGTTGGCGCGGCGGATCAAATGCCCTGGTTGTCCATCGACTTCGGGCAACCCCGCTCAATTGATACGGTTAAATTGTATTTCGTCGACATCGGTGAAGGCTTGGCGGCACCCCAATCGTTCCGCCTCGAATACTTCGACGGCTCCAACTGGCTTGAGGTCCCCCAGCAACAACGGGAACCTCCAGTCCCCGTGGCCGGCCAACCGAACATCGCCAGGTTTCCTGCCCAAAAGATCCAAGAATTGCGTGTGGTATTCCAATCGGCAGAGTCGGGACAGGTGGGGGCTACCGAATGGGAGGCTTGGGGTGAAAGTCCCGACCCCTTCGTCCCGGCGCCACCCCCGGCCGGTAACTTGGCCTTCAATCGCGGCGATCAGGAATTTCCTCGTGCTCAAGCTTCGTTTTCGGATCGGTTTGGCGGAGAACCAGCCCATGCGATCGATGGAAAAATCATCTTCGACGCCACTCCCATGAACCGTTGGACCAGTTACGAATCACCTGAAAAAACTGATTGGTTGGAAATTGATTTGGGACAAAAACGACAGGTCGGCCGGGTTGTGGTCCATCTTTATGACGATGGCGGCGGAGTTCAAGCTCCCTCAGAGTATCAAATCCAAGTTTGGAACACCACCGAATGGCAAAGTGTTCGGGAGCCCGAATTCCAACCGCAAAAACCGACTGGAGACATGGCCAACGCAGCCATCTTTGAACCAGTGACAACCTCCAAGGTTCGCGTGATTTTCACCCACCGACTTCCCGCTAAAAGTGGTGCCACAGAAATCGAAATCTGGGAAAAATAGCGTCCCATCGCGACCAACGCCAACCAGTTCACACTGTTGAAATCAGAGCAATTGCGGTTTTTTCGTATTCGTATTTACACTTCGCTCTAGTAATTGTCCGGAAATAATGTGCCGGATTAGTCGGAACGCATTAGCCCCCAGCTTCCTTCCAAAACGAGTGCTCAAGCACTCCGGCTAATTTAAAAAAATGGGATTTTGCTTCGGGACTGTTCCCTCGGAATTGTTCTGAAAAAACCTCTCGACGTACCCCGACAGGGGTAAACAGCTATGGGCCGGTGGTTGAGCACAGCGACGCGACCGGAACGTTGTCACCACCGCCATGGCACCTTGAAGGCGTGCCAGCGACGTTCTTGATGGGACGGACAAATAGCGAAGTGGGCGGATTTAAGTCGAATATGCTGAAAGCAATTTCCCATCAGTGTTTGTCCACGCTGCATCGCTACCCCAGCAATCCGGTAGGCCGTTAATAGACGCCAAAAATCCACCCCTCCAAAAACGCCTGTCCTTGTTGTTCCGGCGTTAATGGTGGATTAAAAAAGTCATCGAGGCGTCCTAGCGCATCGGTTTCCTGCAACCAACGACACACGGCATAGGCGTCTTGTTGATCCACACTCCGGTCCAATCGTTCGTAGCGGTTGCGAAACAGCGAGGGATACGTTTCGACCAATACCGACTGCCCCGGTGTGATACTCCATCCATCGAAGGGCCAACAAACAAGGCCCTTCGTCGATCGCCGCAACTGAGCGACAAAAGGCAATCCCGCATGGGTCGATTTAGCCACCGATCCTTGGACGTCAAACTGAAACACACTTTTGGCGGATGATGTCCAACGTTCGGTCAAGCGAAATTCATCGGCGCGTCCCACCCTGCGGGATACTGCTCGAAATTGTTCCACAGTCACTCCCGGCCGATCCGTGGGCCAATGCCTGACAAAGTCATCCAAAAAGTCTGGCCATGTACGGAGCTGATTACGTTTAAAATAAGCCATCGGGAAAGACAACCCATGATCGATACCGACCATACTTCGAGGATGCGATGGCAAATACTCGGTTAACCAACGATGCAATTCCAGGCGATTCCAGTGGGATACCGAACGGGAACCGGTAGTTGCGGGGCAAATCCGCACAGGACCTACCTCCCGCGATGCAACATACACTTGAATCCCCGGCAATCGAGATGCGGGCGTTGCCGCGCCACTGTAGTCAATTCCAATATAGTTTTCAAATAACATGAAAATCCATCCATTGAAGAGTGGTTGGTTCGCAGTCCCAAAATCTAGTTCGACTGGTCCGATCAGAGCATGCAGCCGATGCTTTCCAGAGCCGCATTTAAATCCGGCATCATGGCCTTGTGAATGCGCTGATTATCGCTCCCGGCAATTCAATTCAAGAGGACGTAGGTGCCAAGGGGGTCTGCGCATTATTAAACTCTCTGCCCGGATAACATCGAATTCAAAATCAAGACGACCACGATGCCACGCATCGACCAGCCCACAGTACGGATCCAGTTACTTACGACCAACCATCGATGAACCCGCGAATCGAATCCCTGTGCTAACTTTCCATGACACGGGATCTGAATGGCGGCTGTCGATATCCAAATCATGAACACCAACGCGATTCCCCATAAAATCAAATTCGGCGAAACGCCGAGGGGAGGATACCAAGCCAGCAGGACAGCAGTAAAAGCCTCTACTAACATCGGAGGCCCCACGACCCAAGTCATGCGAGTTTGATGTTGCCGTTGATAGGAAACCGAGTTGTCCCGGCCAACTTGTGAGAACAACGGGTAGTGAACTATTTGAACCACCCAAATCAGTCCGACCATAAAAAGCGTCGAGGCGAAATTGGCAATCGCCAGCGAATCCGCAATAGGCATACTCGTTTCTTTCCCAAATAAATCCCATTCGCCATCCCGCGTTCGCGACCGCGATCTCCGCCTTGTAGCTTCTTCCGTTTCCAACTTCTACACTCGAACCTTGCGGTAACTGGATTCCGCCCCGTTTGCATAACCGCTCCCGGCAAAAAACGTCCCACTGCTCACGGCCTACATCAGACACACCTTGGGAGAAGCTATCAGGTCGTTACAAAGATCAAGTTGTCGATTTCACCGCCAAAAAACTCCAAGCCCCTCAAGCTACCTTGACAAATCCGCCTCAAGAATATATCGTATATCGACGATAGAAGATAAAGAAACATTCGAGTTGGTTTTCAGGGATACTATCCAGAGGCCACAAGCGACGAGTGAATGGCTAAATCCACCAGCAGCAAACACCGGGTTCACCGAACAAACGCTTCGGCACATCGGGGAATCCTCGAATCATCATTATTGTAAGACCGAAATTTTTTCGAATTTGAAAACTGAAACGTTGGCGAGTCTATTCCCATGAACACAACTTACTCTCGCCTACGAACCAGCCTGAATTACCTTAAATATCTGGTTGTGATCGTCATCGTGGGAATCGCCTTCTTCTATTATCGTTCTCTCCCCATTGTTGTTGAAAGCCACACAGTATCTCGCGGCGAAATTGTCGCCGAAGTGATGGGGACCGGTACGCTTGAAGCCCGAATTCGGGCAACAATCAGTCCGAAAATTTCTGGACGAATTGCTGCTGTATTGGTTGACCAAGGAGACCTGGTTCAAGCGGGTCAACCCTTGATACGATTGGACGACGATGATTTGAGGCAACAAGTAAAAATTGCCGAAGCCACCATCGCGAGTGCCGAAGCATCCCGTTCGCGAATCGAAGCGGAGAAGGAACAATCGCAATCGGCCCTAACGCAAACCAAGGCTGAATTCGCCCGTCAAGAGGCTTTGTTGAACTCCAATTCCATTAGCCGGTCCGAATTCGACAAAACGCGCGAGGCATATGAAATCGCCCAATCGGGTATCGCGCGCGCCAACGCCAGTGTCCAAGAAGCCGATCAACAAATCGCCTTGGCCCGGGAAACCCTCAAATATCACGAGGCTCGACTGACGGACACTCAAGTTCTCGCTCCCTTCAATGGATTGATTATTCGTCGGCAACGCGACGCCGGTTCCATTGCCATGCCCGGAACGCCAGTGCTGGAAATGATTTCTCTGGATGAACTGTGGATTTCAGCTTGGGTCGACGAAACGGAAATGGATGCTCTGCGTCCAGAGCAACCCGCTCGGGTTGTCTTTCGGTCACACCCAGACACAAAATTTGTGGGTACAGTCGCTCGCCTGGGAAAACAATCCGATCGCGAAACGCGTGAGTTTATTGTCGACGTTCGTGTGCAGCAACTTCCCGAAAACTGGGCGATCGGTCAACGGGCCGAGGTATTTGTGGAAACGAGTCGTCAAGACAACTGCCTTGTCATTCCCGAAAATTTCTTGATTCGCGATCAGGACCAACTCGGCGTCTATCGGATCGAGGACGGATATGCTCAATGGCAGCCCGTAGAAATCGGACTGACGGGTAACGGTCAAGTCGAAGTGCTAACTGGTTTAAAAGAACAGGACGTTGTTGCCAAGAAGCCAACAAGCCAAAGTTTGCTGACCGGGCGAAAGGTGAAGCTCCAATGAACTTGGCCATCAAAGATATCGCCAATAACATCGGACGATTTGTGTTGACAACCATTGGCATCGGCATGCTGCTCATGATCGTTATGGGCATGGCGGGCATCTATCGAGGGTTATTGGAAGACGCGACTCTCTTGATCAATCGCGTCGGAGCCGATTTGTGGATCGTGCAACAAGACACGCGGGGCCCCTTTGCAGAATTGTCTCGCGTTCCGGCCAACCTCGTGTATCGCGCCGCGGCCGTACCAGGGGTCGAGTCGGCGAGGGAATTTGTCTTTCACACCATCCAGCGCCAGCATCGAGGCAAACTCTTACGCGTCTCTATCCTAGGCTTGAGCTGGCCCCAAGACAACGGAGATTGGTTGCCGTTGATTGCCGGTCGCGAATTACGCCAAAATCACTTCGAAATGATCGCCGACGCGAGCCTAAAACTGGAATTGGGAGAAGAGGTCCGTTTGGGCAAAGACACGTATCGCATTGTGGGGTTGACT
>JBGSIY010000022.1:0-11174 GCA_041742275.1 Pirellulaceae bacterium
CTTCACTTCCGAATTGGCACTCTGGAATTTGGAAATCAACTTAGACCCTCAGGATGCTGGGCCGGGATGCCTCAGTCGGATGGCAAAACAGCTGCGCGATTTACTACAACATGCCCAACAAGAATCCCAGCGTTACCAGTCCCACCTTTTGCTCACGGGGATTTTGCCCACGATCCGCAAAAGTGAACTCGATTTCAAATACATGACCCCCAGTCCGCGGTTTCGCATTTTGGACAAAATTCTCAAGGAATTGAGGGGCGAAGATTTCTCACTGTACATCGAAGGGGTCGATGAAGTCAGCCTGAAACACAGTTCCATTTTATTTGAGGCTTGCAATACCAGCTTTCAAATTCACATCCAAGTGGACCCCCACGAATTTGCTGACAAATACAATTGGGCTCAAGTTTTAGCGGGCCCCGTTTTAGCCGCCTGTGTTAATTCTCCCATTCTTTTGGGCAAGGAACTCTGGTCGGAAACTCGCATCGCTTTGTTTCGCCAAAGTATCGAAACGCGGCATACGGGAAACTATGTTTATGACAAACAACCCCGTGTCGCCTTTGGCAAAAATTGGCTGAAGTCTTCGGCTGTTGAGATCTTCAAAAACGATGTGGCCATCTACAATTTGATTATCGCTGCCGACCTCGCTGAAGAAAATTCAATGGGCCTGTTGTCCAAAGGACAAGTCCCCCAACTGCGAGCGATGAAACTGCACAACGGCACGCTGTATAAATGGAACCGGGCTTGTTATGGCGTGGGTGATGGCAAGGCTCATTTGAGAATTGAAAACCGTTATATTTCTGCCGGACCGACTCCCACAGATGAAATGGCCAATGTGGCCCTGTGGATCGGCCTCATGCTGGCCATGCCCGAGGAATGTCGGGGGGCATGGGATCAACATTTTCATTTCCAAGAAGTTCGGTCGAACTTTTTGAAGGCAGCCCGAAATGGCCTGTCGAATGAACTGCGTTGGTTCGATCGCTCTCTCGACGCCGGACGATTGCTGCTCGATCATTTGCTGCCCTTGGCTGAAACGGGACTAAAAAAAGCCGGCATTCCTGCAGAAGAATATCAAGGTTACCTGAAGGTCATCGAACAACGCGTACTGAGAAAACGAACCGGCGCCAGCTGGATGATCGACTCCCTACGCTTCCTACGCCAGAAAAATACTCTCGACGAATCCATGCTCCTCATTACAAACTACATGAGAGAAATGGGTCTGTCCGAAGTCCCTGTTCACGAATGGGAGATCCCACGCC
The DNA here is from genome assembly GCA_041742275.1 of Pirellulaceae bacterium. GTDB lineage: Bacteria > Planctomycetota > Planctomycetia > Pirellulales > Pirellulaceae > BJ22. The sequence continues at coordinate 1,257 of JBGSIY010000022.1, forward strand.
AGTCGACGTTGGTAAGTATCCCTAATCGTTACGATCGTGTTGACAGTATTATGATTACCAACATGATCACGGTCCGCGAAGACGATTTGCTTGAGTTCGCGGACACGTTAATGCGTTGGAATCATTTCCATCATTTACCCGTAGAAAATAGCGATGGCACCATCGCAGGAATTGTCTCTGCCAAAGACATTGAACGATATCGAATTGAAAACCCAGCAGATGCCGATGCCCTCGTGGCAGCCTGCATGATCCACGATGTCATCACCATCACCCCGGAAACCTCGTTGGAAAAGGCAGAAAAAGTTATGTTGGTCAACGAATTTGGCAGCCTGCCTGTCGTTCGCGATAATCGTATTGTCGGGATCGTCACAGCGAACGATATTCGTGACCTTCGCGCCAAAATGACCGAACAACCCACCACTTAAATTTCCGCGATTAGACGTCGGCAATTTCATGCGTTGGAATCACAACGGCGCACCAACAGCCCCAGCGGGAACCCCTCGAGCGATGGTCGAATCAGTTTGAGTCATGAACGGATTCTCCTGGCCACAACCCCCGGCATTCGATCCGAATGGGCAATCCGATCTAACCTGCATACATTTGTAGTCGAACTCCGACTTGGTCCAAAATTTCGCAGAGACTTTCGAATTCCGGATGGCAAGCGATGATCATTCCATCTGACCGTAGTGTTTGCTTCCAGTTGCGACGTGGGGCCCCAATGGGTAACAAGTCAACGACACGAAAAAACTCTCCGAAATCAGTTAACAATCCCTCGAGCCCCTCAATCCGCCGAATGACACCATTTCCTTGGGCTCGTTTGAAAATATGTCCCGCGTTGTATTTTCGCTCCAATGACAAACCAAACGAACCTTGGGAAACCGCCTCACCCCAGCCGTTATAGATATCGAAATCACTTACGCAATTCATCAAATCTACGGTGTTGGCTCCGGGAGGACGAGCTGCGATTTCACCGAACTCCGCCTCGCCATTGGCCTTTCGATACCATTCCATATGAGTAAAGCCGGTTTGAAAGCCGAGTGCCTTGATCACCTCGGCGCCCATTCGCCGCCCCATCGCTAAATCGGGGTGATGAATATCCCGCAGGGCAATGGTTTGTTGGCTGATCCATTGGTGAGTTCGCCCCATCAAAGGGCGAGGGCGGTATTTGCAAATGTTGAAATATTTAATTTCGCCATCGATACAAATGGTATCAAATGTAAATTCTTCGGCCTCGATAAATTCTTCGACACTCACTTCCGCGACATGCCCCAACAAGGGGAGCACCTGTTCCAAATGTTCGGCATCATCAACACGGTAGGTATCGGCCGAACCGGCCCCTGAAATGGGCTTCACGCAAATTGGATAGCCGATCGCCGCTGCTCCCTGCCGCACTCCCTCTTTCGTTTGCGTGCTGATATGCTTCGGCGTACGGATTCCATTTTCATCCAGCACTCGCTTCATTACCTCCTTGTCGCGAAAAGGGATCGTTTGGGCTACCGTCATTCCCGGCAGACCCAATCGCTCGCGCAACTGGGCGGCCAAAACCATGTAGGGTTCCCACGTGCATTCGATACGGTCAATCCTGACCCGCGAGGCCGCGTCCAGCACCGTCGCCAAAACGGCAGAGAAATCAGAAAACGATGCCACATGCAGGTAAGCCGCCAAGGACTGTTTGGCCATCTCTGGCAGCTCATGTTGGGGTTGATCCCCCAAACCAATCACTTGATTGCCATGCTGTGCCAGACCTCGAGTGAAAAAAGGTTGCTCCACGGGAAACCCGGGCGAAATCATCAAGATATTCATTATGACCAAGCACCTTTATAAAAAAATAAAACTGGGGGCATCATCCACTTCCTACTCGCGCCGTGGCAATAAAAATACGTGAAGCCGGAACGACAATTTCTGGCCTTTGAACTTACAAAATCATGCCCTTTGTCCAGACGCACGAAACAAATTCTAATTTACTTTAATTCGACTCGCACTGTATTGATGATGAACTTGAGGGCTTCCTGTACGACACGGGTCTCGGGATGCCTCACGATGATATAGCCTTCCCCCTCATAGCTTCCGGTAGGAATATGACCTGGATCGGGAATTTTAGCCTCCACAATCAAACTCCCTAGATTCTTGGCCACTTCATCGAGTCCATGGACTCGAGCGACACGCCCCGCCCCCATGCCTCTTAAATAGGCGGCCCCCGCCGAGTACTTTTGCTCGGGAATAGCAAAACGTTTGTGAACCAGTAACTCCGCCCAGGCTTGATACAAGTTAAAATCATGAGCGTAAGAAATCAATGTCGTAAACTGTGCGCCGGGAGGACGAGCCCCCACCTCAGATATTGCGATATTGCCATCGGGGCGCAAGAACCATTCCATATGACTGAGTCCCGTCTCCATCCCCAAGGCCTTCAATGCCGAACTCGCCACGTCTCGGACCCTGTGATATTGCGGCAAGTCCGCTTCGCGTGGAATCATCACACACCACTGAATCCACGGTTCACGCACGACTTCCAAGGGTCCTGGCGAATACTGCGAAATCGATGACCAAATGACTTCGCCATGCAAACAAATACTGTCGAATGAATGCTCAGTGCCCACAATAAATTCTTCGATCACGGTAGGATTGTTGGCACTGGGTTGAACGCGAGTCAAGCAATCAAATAATTGCTCATGATTCTCACATCGATAGGTCCCTTGGGCACCCGCTCCGGCAGGGGGTTTAACGATCAGCGGAAAACCCGTCTGCTGAGAAAACGCCAGAGCGGACTCAATCGATTCGGCCAGAGTATAACGTGCACAGGGAACCCCTGCTTGTCGCAAAACCGATTTCATAACCGCCTTGTCGCGAAAATGGTTCGCCACCCTCGCCCCCATCCCCGGCACACCCAAATGTTCTCGAATTTCTCCCAAGGAAACTTGGATCTGCTCCAGCATTCCCATGATCCCATCAATTCCCCCGAACTCCCTCCCGATCGCCTCGACCCCACGCAATAATTCTGGAGTTCCAATGCCATTAACTGCGAAATGTGCCGACAAACGGCTGCGGATACCGGGAGCTAACTTTGTTACAGGGTCGCAACTGACCAAACCGAGTCTCGTTTGGGGGACCTTCGAGGCGGCATCAATGAAACGTTCGGTAGCGTCCATAAAATAAGGGGCTACAAAAATAATTTTTTTCATTTGCCGCTCGCTCCAACTAAACTGGGGGACATAAAATACAACAACGTTAGCAACCGATTTCTACATCATTTTTTGATTCTCAATATGAATATCTGTTTCACTTCCTCGGAGTTGACGCCCTATGCCAAAGTGGGTGGACTGGCCGACGTTTCGGCAGCTCTGCCCGTCGCCTTGCAAAACGCCGGGCATCAGCTAAAAGTCGTTTTACCATTGTATCGTGATTTAAATATCGACCGCACGCAACTCGTTCCCTACCCGAAACTCACCGATATCCAAATGACCCTGGGCCCTATTCAACTCACGCTGAATGGATACCAATATCCTTTCCCCGGAAAACAGGAAACCCATCATAGTCCCGAGTTGATTTTACTCAACTGCGAATCCCTCTATCATCGCGACGGCATTTACGGCGAACAAGATGACGAGTTTCTCCGCTTTCTCGTTTTGTCTCGTGGAGCCATCGAAGTTTGCCAACATTTGCAATGGCGCCCGGACGTCTTTCATTGTAACGATTGGCAAACAGCCCTGATCCCACTGCTGTTAAAGACTGTTTATGGCTGGGATAATTTATTCCACGATACGAAAACGATTTTGACTATTCACAATATTGGTCATCAAGGCGTCTTTCCAGCGACGATTCTTCCCTATCTAAATCTGACCGACAGTCAACATTTGCTGCATCAAGACGACTTGAACGATCGCAAACGGATAAACTACTTAAAAACAGGAATCTTGTATGCCAATAAAATCACTTGCGTGAGCCCGACTTACGCCCAAGAAATCCAAACCCCCGCCTACGGTGCAGGACTGGAAGACCTGTTGCAAGGCCGCAAAAGGGATCTCGTCGGGATCCTCAATGGAATCGACACACAGGAATGGAACCCAGAGGCTGACCCTCTTATCCCAGCTCCTTATTCGGCCAAGAACCTGAAACCGAAACGCCTGAGCAAAAAAAAGTTATTGGAAGAAATGAACGTCAGTGTAAATCTGCAGGTTCCGACAATAGGCATCGTGAGCCGCCTGGCCAGTCAAAAGGGCTTTGATCTGATGATGGATGTCTTGCCGGGACTGCTGGAACAACACGACATCCGTTTAGTCATTCTGGGCAGCGGCCAAGAAAAATACGTTGATTTTTTCACTGCGGTGCGCCGCCGCTTTCCAGAGAAGGTCGGTTTCTACCATGGTTTCAGCAATGAGTTGGCCCATCTCATCGAGGCAGGCAGCGATATCTTTCTTATGCCTTCGCAATACGAGCCTTGTGGATTGAATCAAATGTACAGCCAGGCCTATGGGACAGTACCTATTGTCAGAAAAACAGGAGGTTTAGCCGATACTGTTCAGCATTATGACCCGCGAACAGGCACGGGCACGGGAGTGGTTTTTGAACATTACACGTCGACCGGGCTGGAATGGGCTCTTTTGTTCGCGCTGAATTTATTCGACGAGCCCCAGCATTGGCATCAGATAGTTACCAATGGCATGCGCCAGGATTTTTCTTGGTTGCACCAGGCTCAAAAATATTCGCAACTTTACGCTCAACTGCAGACCTCAAAATGAGGGGTGTCGGCACCCAAACGACGCTTTTTTTGCTAAGCAAATGGGTGATGGACGGTAACGCATTTGATAGAATTTTTGGTATGCGATTGGTTCCGGATTGATTCCTACAAGACTAGGTAGCTCGTTATGAACGTGATTATTGTTGAACCCTTATTCCCGAAGAACCAACGGGAATTCGTTCGCGGTTTAAAGTTAGCCGGCGCTACGGTGATCGCGATTGGCGAGTCGCCGAAAGAAGCTTTGGATTCAGAATTGGCCAGCTGGCTGTTTGACTATATTCAAGTTCCATCTGTTTGTGATGAAACGGCAATGATCCAGGCGGTCAAGTTCGTTCAAAGTAAAATGTGGGTGGATCGACTTGAGGCGACCATTGAGGCCCATATCTTGCCGATTGCTCAAGTCCGCGAGGCCTGCTCGATTCCCGGCGTATCCGTGGAAACGTCGTACTTATGCCGCGACAAACCAGTGATGAAAGAAGCCCTTCGCAATGTTGGAATTCCTTGCGCTCAATCCTTGGGCAGCGGCGACGTTTCCGCGATTCATCAATTCGCCAGTAAAGTCGGTTTTCCGTTGATCGTTAAACCACGCAGCGGCGCCGGTGCTTCCGGAACATCGAAGGTCCACAATGCCGAGGAATTGCAACAGGCGCTGGTCGCATCTCACGTGGGACAGGGAGGCGAAGTGGCTGTGGAAGAATTCATCGAAGGCCACGAGGGATTTTACGATACGTTGACCATCAACGGAGAGGTCGTCTACGAATTCGTCACGCATTACTTCCCGAATGTTCTCGAGGCCATGCGGCATCGTTGGATTTCTCCTCAGTTCATCACCACCAATCGTATCGATTCTCACAGCGAATACTCTGAATTAAAACAAATGGGGCGTCGCGTTGTCGAAGCCCTCAACATTGGGACTTCCGCCACACATATGGAATGGTTTTTTGGCCCCAAGGGGCTGAAGTTCTCAGAAATCGGCTGTCGTCCGCCTGGTGTCCGAGCCTGGGACTTGTACAACATCGCCAACGATATGGATCTTTATCGACAATGGGCTTTGGCGATCATGGGGCGGCCTGTCACCTGCCAACCGTCACGACAATATAGCGCGGGAATCATCGCTCTGAGACCAGAACGAGATGGGCGGATCACCGGATACTCGGGGGCTGGCGAAATCCAAGAACGCTACGGATCATGGATCACTGACTTTTACCTGCCTTCTCCGGGAACCCCGACCCAAGGGGTTGAGGCCGGTTATATGGCCAACGCCTGGGTGCGTATGAAACATCCCGACTACGATACCCTACGGCAAATGCTCAACGATGTCGGGCAAACTATCCATGTTCACGCTGGTTAAAACAAAAAACGATCGCAACGCTCACTGACGGAACCGGCCACAGGCACCGCAAAGAAAGCAAAAGGGCAGCTTAACGCGTTTTGGGCAACATGATATGCTGCTGTCGTTCTGCGAATCTACAACTGAAATAAACGATCCGAGTGCTACTTCGCCCTGCCAGAACCCTTCTGGCATTTATGACTGATGAGAAATGGAATGATAGAAAATAGTCGTCATTTAATCTTGCTGGGTCCGCAACCACAGTATCAGTCGCTGAGCTATGTGCTCAACCAAATCCAGCCTCAAGCCCCCGTCGCCGTAATCACAGCCGGTTGGGAAGCTGAAGAGAACCAGGATCATGAACTGCGGGTAGCATTGGGCGGCCAAGACATCAATTTGAATCTCTTCCATCGAACCGAACAGCTATTCGCCGAAGATCCTGAACTGATTCAGACCTTGCAAGCCCGGCAGGACGAACTGCGGCATCTTCGCGATGCTTACAATGACCGGCTGAACTTGTTGCTCAAGGCCGCTCGCCATATCATTCGGCGAGATGAATCGCTAATCGCTTTTGACGCCGAACAGGAGTCGGCCATTGCGATGGTACGGCAGTTGGATCAACAATATTTTGTACGGACCAGCCAGATTCATGATCGCTATGAAGAGCGATTGAGTGTCAGCCATCGCCCCACCGTGCTGCGTCATCGTCACGAGATCGCCGAGATCTTGCACAAGGTCTCAATGCTGCTGATTGCCGGTGGGCATGTCGCGATTATCCTCAATCGTTTGCAGATTTTTGGCATTTTAGAAATGCGTCCCGATCTCCCGATCATCGCATGGTCTGGTGGAACGATGGCCCTGGCCGACCAAATTGTTTTCTTTCATGACTCCCCCCCACAGGGGCCGGGCGATGCCGAAGTGTTGCGGGCTGGAATGGGCTTATTGGACGACATCTTGCCACTCCCCGACGGCAAATACCGATTAAATCTGGATGATCAGGCGCGAGTCGAATTATTCGCGCGACGTTTTGATCGCTACCGATGCACCCTATTCGACGAACAGACGATCTTGGAACGCAAACACAATGGATGGCAATCAATCGGACCCAACACTGCCTTGCAACTAATGGCAAACGGTTTTGTAACGGAGTTTCAATCGTGATTAGACCGGTATTGATTGATGAGATTGCCAATAGCAAATCCATGGCGGAGGTCCAAAAAATCTTGCGCGGTAACTCGTTCCCCATTGTGAATGATTCGATTGTCACCTTTGTTTTTTTGGGAGACGCGCAGCATGTTTCACTACGACATTGGATTTACGGCCTGCCATCCAGCCTACCGTTGACTCGAGTAGAAAATACCGATTTATGGTTTCGATCGATGGAATTCCCCACCCGGTCACGGATTGAATACAAGTTTGGAGTCACTCGAGGCAGCCACGAAGAATGGATCTATGATCCACTCAATCCCAATATCGCTCACGATCCCTTCGGCGGAAACTCGGTGGTGCATTGTCGTGATTATGTGGAGCCTGAATGGTCTTATCAAATTTCTGGAACGGCCTCCGGGCGTTTCGAAGACATAACCATCCCCAGCGCGGCGTTTGGTGACGACCGGCAGGTACAAGTCTATCTCCCCGCTCATTATCGAGACTATCGACGATATCGTCTGTTGATCGTCCATGATGGAGAGGATTACGTGCGGTATTCACGACTCAATCATGTTCTCAATAACCTGATCGCCCGCCATGAAATTCCCCCTTTGATCGTGGCACTAACCAACCCTCGGGATCGAATTCGAGAATACGCCAATGATCCCCGTCATGCCGCTCACATTGTCGAAGAATTATTGCCAACGCTCGAAAGCAAATATCCTTTGATCACCGAAGCCTCGGGGAGATGCATAATGGGGGCAAGTTTTGGAGGGGTCGCCTCCCTCTCAACCGCATGGCGTTATCCGGGAGTCTTCGATGCCGCGCTCGTGCAATCGGGTTCCTTCGCTTTCACGGACATTGGCGAACATTCGCGCAGCCCCGCTTTTGATCCCGTGGTCGAGTTCATGAACCGTTTTCGCAATGAACCGGGAATGCCCCTTAAACAAATATTTGTTAGTTGCGGCGTTTATGAATCGTTGATCTATGAAAACCGATCACTGGTCCCTTTTTTGCGGAATTTAGGGATGAACGTTAAATTTGAAGAAGCCTATGATGGCCACAACTGGGAGAACTGGCGAAACCGCCTGCGCGGTGGATTGACGTGGTTGTTCCCCGGCCCTCTGTGGGTCACCTACATGTAAATTGCGAAAAAATATTGCGACCACCAATACACACTACCAAAGAATTATAAAAATCTAAACAGACAACACTTTGCAGGAAAAAGATATGACGACGTCAACGCGAAAAATCGGACTGTCCTTAGGCGCGGATCTTTGTTGGCCCAAGTGCTACGAAGAGATCTTAGGCCGGATGAAATTGGCGATTCCTTATCAAAACGAAACCGTGTCGTTTGAGGTTGAACGGGTTACCATTGAGCCCTTCAGCCTCAAACAACCCTGCAAGTACGATGTGGTCCTCGATCGCTTGACACATTGGTACCACACCAGTCGCGAGTGGATAAAAAAAGCCATTTTGATGGATGGGTTGTACGTCTATAACAACCCTTGGTCCCTGCAATCGATGGAAAAGCAAACCACTTACTGCGCCATGATGCAATTGGGACTCCCCGTCCCGGAGACTTGGATGATCCCTCCGAAGTCGTACACACCGCATGCGGACCTAGACACGACGCTCGGACGGTACGCTCAAATGTTTGATTTGGGCAGGATCGGTCAAGAGATTGGTTATCCCATGTTTCTGAAACCGTACGATGGCGGAGCCTGGAAGGGTGTCAGTCGCATCGATGACGAAAGTGCCCTGCGAGCCGCGTATGAGCAAAGCGGAACGTCTTTGATGCACCTGCAACAATCGGTCGACGGGTTCGACCGCTTCGTTCGCTGCATTGGTCTGGGCCCACAGTTTTTGCTGGTGAGCTATGACCCCTCCGCACCCCTTCACGAACGCTATGAAATGAAATTGGATTTTGTCGATGCTGAAGAAAAATCGTTGCTGGAAGATATGTCCATGACCATCAACGCCTTCTTCGGCTGGGATTTCAATTCTTGCGAATCGCTTCATCGCAACGGAGTTTGGCACCCAATCGATTTCGCCAACGCCTGTCCTGATTCCCAGGTCACCAGTCTGCACTATTTCTTCCCCTGGGTCGTGATGGCGAATATTCGCTGGTCTATTTACTGTGCAACCACGCAGCGAAAAATGCGAATGAACCAAGACTGGGCCCCCTTTTGGGAAGTCATGCAGCAGGATTTGCCCTATCGCCAGCGCCTCGCCGCCTATGCAGCAATTGGCCACGAACGTATGGAAACAAGTCGTTTCCAGGAATTTTGTGACCTACACTTATCGCATGTGGAAGAAGAAACACACGCTTTTTTTGGCACGGAAGTCGCAAAAGATACGATTCGCCAAAAAGTAGCCGCCCTCTTTCCCGCTCACGAAGTAGAATTGTTTACAGAACACTTCTGGGAACGCATCCAACGTTGGAGAGACGATTGCTCGCATTCCCGTAACCCCTATTAGATTGACTTTTTTTCGATTTGGCGAGAAGCAATATCCTGTATGAACGCACAAACTTATTTAGACCCCGTTACCGCTTCCATGAAGATCCATGTTCCCTGGTGGTCAACCGAACTACAAGCGAATACGCAAATCGTACGCTGGGGAAATTACGGAACCCCTCTCCTGCTGTTTCCTACTGCCGGTGGTGACGCCGAAGAAGTTGAGAGATTTTACTTGATCCAAC
>JBGSIY010000023.1:0-1789 GCA_041742275.1 Pirellulaceae bacterium
GCCTTGGCGCCCCGAGGGATCGGAGTGTCCTAAGTTTCGCAAGCGAATTTTTTTACCACTTTCAATTCCTTGCGGAATCCTCGCTGTGATCGATTCGTTTTTACCTCCGCGGTCCATGGTGATTCGATGTTCGCCACCGAGTACGGCGGTTGCGAAGGGGACGGTGATCTCCATCGTATGATCGAGCGAACGTTCTGGGGGAGGCATTTCCGGGCCGCGCCCGGCACCGGCATTTCCTGGACCTGATCGACCGCGAGCGGCTGAGCGACCTCCGCCGAACATTCGCAAGATGTCATCCAAACCAGCACCTTGGGCCGTTCCTCCCCGGGTTCCGGCGCCTCCGGCATTGCCAAAGAACTGGCTGAAATCGATTTCTTGACCCCCGCCGCCAAACGGATGAGTACCGCCGCCATAGGGTCCACCGGCGCCACCAGCGGCTCGCACTTGTTCAAATTGCGAACCATATTGGTCATAAAGTTTCCGTTTTTCTTCGTCCCCCAGTACATCATAAGCCGCTTGGATCTTTTGAAAACGTTGTTTGGCAAATTCTTTATCATCGTGCAAATCAGGATGGAATTTTTTTGCCAGGCGTCGATAGGCCTTCTGGATTTCGGCTTGGGTTGCACTGCGTGGGATATCAAGTGTTTTGTAAAAGTCTTCGTCAGCCATAGCTACCTTTTCAGTTTCAGTTCCCCTCATTTTATCCGCTAGAACGGCTAACTGGCAATTGGCGAGAGATCCCCGATTTTTGGGCGAACCGTATGAACTTCCCTTTTTTGAGAAGAAAAATGAATTCCGTTGGTTTTGCCTCCTTGAGGATTGTGACGATTATTCCACAAAATTGGAATGAGCAAGGCAATCGAGCCTTCCTTCGTCCGCGGCAATTTGGAAATCAACTGTTGTCAAAAATCAACATCGCGGAAGAATAACCTCAACGTGTTGTTTTTTAGCATCACGTGCCACGTGGCTCGTTTGAATGGCTTCGGCGCCTAAGTTATATCCCTGTATGACTTTAGGTAATCGAATGGTTTTTTTCAAAGGAAATAATGGACTTCGGCACTATCCCTGCTTTTCTGCTCCCTCAACCTCAGTCGACACCCTCGCCAATCGGGAGACTTTTCAATCATGGCCAAATCCAGAACCTTTAAAAAATCAGCAGACGCGTTCACGGACGACACCCTCGACGTTCATGACGACTTAATCACCACTGTGGACGACGAGCAAGTGATCGATGACGACGCCGTTGCCCCGCGTCATCAAGACAACAGTGATGACAATTCCATTGATGATCCTGTTCGGATGTACCTTATGCAAATGGGGCGGATCCCATTGTTGACCCGCGTTGAGGAACTGGCGTCGGCCGAACGAATTGACGCCACTCGCTTCAATTTCCGCAATACGATGTTGGCCAGCGATTTCATGTTGCGAAGTGCCTATGAGATGCTCAAACGAGTCGCCGCCGGACAACTGCGTCTTGACCGCACCATTGAAGTTTCGGTGACGAATAAGACCGAGAAGAAGCGGATCATGAAACGAATCGTCCCTAATCTGGAGACGCTTCGAGCCCTATTGAAACTGAATCGACGCGATTTCTACTTTGCCATCAATCGTAAGAACCCGACAAAAGCACGCCATTTAGCTTGGCGGAAATTAGTCATGCGACGCAACAAATGCGTGCGTTTGATCGAAGAGATGAACTTGCGTTACAACCGCCTCCAACCCTTCTTCAACCGACTGGAAGAAATCAATCAACGCATGCAGGCACTCAAGAACATCTTGAACGAAATGC
>JBGSIY010000024.1:0-4260 GCA_041742275.1 Pirellulaceae bacterium
GAGGGTATCATCAAAGAAGAAACGATCTACTGGCGATTGACGTTTGATTATGACAGGAAGCTTTACCGTTCCATTCGCCTTGGAAAGACCATTGTAACCAACCCCTCCGCAGATAATTCATTGGAGGTCGTTTCCGAAATCGTTTCGCCGCTCAGAGCTGCTTACTTTGATGCTTCACGTAGAACTGGAGGGAGGAGGGTATTCCCGGATGACGAAGTTGCTGTAGATCTATCCAAGACTGATAACGCGATTACCAAACCCACTCCTGATCTACTAGAAATTCCTGACGTCCGCGGCTTCGGCTTTTACACTACGCTGATTGCGGTCGATAGCTACCAAAGGGGTTTAGATCGTGTTAATCAGTTACGCCCAGGAGACAGTTTAACAAATTTTTCTGTGCAGTCGCCCAATCACGTGTCCCTAACTTATGAGGACCTGATTGATAATGGGAGACAGACTCAGATTACAACATTCACGTTCGATTCTAAGCGTATGATTCTGATTTCTCGCGATCTATGGGTAACTCAAAGCGGAGTTCGATTTCCAACTCCAAAATTGCACTTTGAATGGCAAAATATTAACGGCATTGAGGTGGGTAAATCGTTCCAATCCAACTCGGGAAATTTTTCATTTAAAAACGATTTTTTTGACTCAAAATCGTATAAAGGGCAACGAAGTTCAAAAATCGATTACCATTGGTTTTCGTTGAACGAAGAACTCGACGATTCTGCGTTTGATTTTCGTGACTTGAAGTCGTTGCAGGATTTTGAGAGGCTGGCCGACCCGGAGGCGACCGGTGCGACGACGCTGCTGCCATCAGACAATTTGCTGCAACCAGATAAATAGACTTAGAACCTAATCCAAAACGGACTGGAATGGTCAGCCGAAACGCGCTAGCGTCCGGTTCGACCGATTAAACCGGGGGCTAGTGCCCCACGGCTAATAGGTTCTGGGATACGTTCTTAAACCTTCAACGCGACCTCGGCGGCATCATGCGGGTAGCGGGCTCGAATCGGCCCGATCACATTGCGATTGAATTCATCCACCTGCTCGCTGGCTCGGCCAATAAACTGTTTGGGATCGAGCCACTCCTGAATATTGATCTGAGCAAACGCCGGATCCCCTTCCAAACGGGAGATCAAATCGTTCGGCAACCCTAACGATTTGACTTGAACCGCTGCCGCCTGGCTGTGCTCTCGAATTCGCTCGTGGATTTCTTGGCGATCCCCTCCGGCTTCCACCGCAGCCATCATGATGTTCTCAGTGGCCATGAAGGGGAGCTCTTGTTCTAAATTCTTGGCGACCACGCGATCGTAAACGACCAGTCCAGAAACGATGTTTTCCAACAGAATCAAAATGGCGTCGATCCCCAGAAACGCTTGGGGCAATACCAGACGGCGATTGGCACTGTCATCCAGAGTTCGTTCCATCCACTGGGTGGCCAGCGTGTTGGCAGCGCTGGACTGCAAGCTCATGACAAATCGGGCCAGTCCACAAATACGTTCGCTCCGCATAGGGTTTCTTTTATAGGCCATGGCGGACGAGCCAATTTGTTTCTTCTCAAACGGCTCCTCCATCTCTTTGCGATGGGCGAGAATGCGTAGGTCGGTCGCCATTTTATGTGCTGACTGAGCGACAGAAGACAAAACGTCGACGACTTGGGCATCGATCTTACGAGAATAAGTCTGCCCGGTAACGGCATAGGTTTCCTCGAAACCCACGGCCCGAGCCACCGCTTGATCGAGCGCTTTGACCTTCTCATGATCACCATTGAACAACTTTAGAAAACTGGCTTGGGTCCCCGTCGTCCCTTTGACCCCACGGGCCTTGAGGCGTCCTTTCAAATGTTCCAGCGAATCCAGGTCCATCACCAAGTCATAATTCCAAAGACAGGCGCGTTTTCCCACGGTCGTTGGCTGAGCGGGTTGCAAATGCGTGAAAGCCAAACAGCTGAGCCCCCGGTAGCTCGCCGCAAAATCAGCTAGTTTTTTGATTACCGAGGCCAGTCGACTGGCGACTAAATCCAACGACTCGCGAATCAAGATCAGATCGGTGTTGTCCGTCACAAAACAGCTGGTGGCGCCCAGGTGGATAATCGGTCGGGCTTGAGGACAGCAGTCCCCATAGGCATGCACATGGGCCATGACGTCGTGCCGCAATTCCTGCTCGTATCGCGCCGCTGCGGCAAAGTCGATGTTGTCGACCTGCCCTTCCATTTCCTCGATTTGGGAGGCGGAAATCTCCAAACCCAAGCTCTTTTCGGCTCGCGCCAACGCCACCCACAGACGGCGCCATGTCGAAAACTTCTTTTGGGCTCCCCACAATTGGCTCATTTTTTGCGACGCGTATCGAGAAATCAGTGGGTTTTCGTATTCGAGATGGTCCATGGTCGATGCAAAAAAAGGGTTAAAAAAATCAATACATTCTCTTAACGGAAGTCGTATCCAAAGGAAGATACGAAATAGAATGAGCAGCTGAATTTTAAGGAAATTGTGGGGTTCGATAAGGTCCCTGAAGGATAAAACTCGCGTTATTCATTCCCACGCTCGCAAATTCGCCAACCCGATTTGTTTACCAGATTCCGACAAACCTCGTTTTCGGTACCATTTTTTTGACCGTTTGCGCCTTTGATTGGCATCATTCCGGCGTTAAAATTCCGATATAATCTTCGAATCGCCGACTCGCTTCCCATTCTCAGGGACGAGTGATTATGAAGTTGCAGAGTATATTCAAAGGAATTCACGTGAAGCATTTCTGTAAAGCGACGCTCCTTGTTTGGCTGGCATCATGCCTTCTCTTGACAACTTCAGCGTACGCCCAAGGAACGGACTCAAGCGGTCTCGCCCAGACCCAAAAAGCTACGGAAACCAATTCGGACAACGCGGACAGTGGCCTGGCTTCTGCCGAGCAGGATCCAGAAGCTGTGGTGCCGACTCCGATATCGCCCACTCCGAAATCGTTGCGTCCCGCTTCAGAAACGCTCCTGCCTCCCTCCACCAAAACATGGATCAGTATCCCTGACGCTCGGCGACTTTTGGATGATTTCAAAGAAACAAACATTGGTGAATTGGCAGACAAGCCCGAGATGAAGCCGTTTGTCGATATGATCACCAACAAGGTCCGCAACCTGATGGACGACAAAAACGTTCGATTGGGTATCACTCTGGATGATATTCGGGATGTTCGCACCGGAGAAGTTTGTTTCGCTGGCGTGTTGTCCAAGAACGCTGACATTGGCGGCAAGCCCGCACCGGGGTCTCATGGAATTGTCATCTTGATCGATGTCGAAAACAACTTGGACCGAGCCAATGAAATGCTTCAAAAAATTGGCGGTCAAATGCAAGAACTCGGAGCAACTCAAGAATCCATTGAGCCGATTCTAGAAACTCCAGTAACGCTGTGGAGAGTGCCTCGCATCAACAACCCGAACAATAAATTCGATTCTTTCCAGGCGATTTGCGATGGATGGTTGATCGCCACGGACAATCAATCGGTTCTTCGTGATGTCATTTTGCGGATCAAAAACCCCGGCTCGGACGAAGCCCTAGGGCGATTGATCAAAGAACCGACCTTCGCGGCAATCCAAGAGAAGATTAATCATGAAGGAATTAATGCAGACTTACGCTGGTATGTCGAACCGTTCGGTTACGTTGAACTGGCTCAAGCGATTGCCGATCAAGACCAATCGCTACGTGCTCGCCGCAATGACACGGCTGGCAAACTGCGCGAACAAGGTTTCGACATGCTTCGCGGCGTGGGTGGTTGGGTGGCCGTCAACGAAGGAAATCACGACGTGGTCTACCGAGCGTTCGCCTACACTGCGGCCGATCAAAACACCGTCGAAAAACGAAAGCGGGCTGGGGGCTTGGTGGACTTCGCAAATCGCTGGGGTCACGATTTGACTCCTGAGAATTTCGTGTCCGATGAATTCAACAGCCATTTGACTTTGACTTGGAACATGTTGGGTGCCTATGAAAACATAGCTCCCGTAGTGGATGCGTTTGGTGGCGAGGGCTTTTTTAATGACTTGGAAACCAGCTTCCAAAACGCCGACGGCGAAATCAACCTACGTGAAATGGTTTCCACGTTGAACAACCGCATCACGGTCATTTCCTCAACAAAACATCCAATCGATGCTCGAAGTGAACAGGTTGCTATTGTTGTTCCACTGTCCGAAAGCGGTATGCCCCACGACAAGTTTTTTGTCAAACTGAAGTCGTTGATCGGCAGTGACGGCGAGGTATTGAAATCCGGCGACTT
>JBGSIY010000025.1:0-7607 GCA_041742275.1 Pirellulaceae bacterium
CCAATTTTTTTCCCGCACTCAATAGGGAGCGGAGTTCATTCATCAGCGACTTGTCACTATCCGAACCGGCATTGGAGGAGAGTTGATCCGTTCGCGTTTGTTGGTCTCTTGAGTTCAAGTGATTTTGATTGCGAGGCAGCGACTGCCCGGACTCGAATCGCTCGACTGCCTGTTTGGAGTCCATCAAACTGCTTCCGGTGGCATCACGATAGTATTTGACGGCTTCGATTTTTTTGCCCGAGTTCAGTAACTGACGGATTCGGTTCTCAAGATTGGGGTCAGAACTATTCATACGCGTCGAATTTCTTTTGAACTGAGTTATTGAGTAAGCAGGCGATGGAATCAAGTGTGAATTTAAAGTTGTCTAGCGGTCCTCAGATTTTTGGCTAGGACCCACGTTTGGATTTTAGAGACGGTCGCCGATAGATTCATATGCCAAACTAAATTGAGCTTGGCCGCCTCATTCATTGTCCCAGTTCTCGCCCACGGCGAATAGCCCGATAGTGGGTTGGCTCTGGAGCCATGCCGGGATATCACAGCAGGTTGCCCGGCATTTTTTCGAGCGTTAGCGGTTCGGATTGCCATGAGAGGGCGGAGAAAGCCAGGGATTCCTGGCGCAGACTGATCCTACCACAAACGGATCATCTCCGTATTCTCGATGCTTAGATGCCAAAGCTGTTTTGGTGGTCGCGGCGTTAGGCGGAATTCGGAACTCATCCAACGTCTGTCTTGGGTTTGTCCCGGCCTGGGCAAGCACGAGGGAAGCAGGCGACCCGTACCCATAGAATAGACTCAGGCCGCAGCAACCATCGGGGTTGTAGCTGCAGCTGCAGATCTTGATCTATTTGCCAAACGCGAAAGCTCTAAAAATTTGGTGCCTGTCACCTCCAAGACAACTCAAGGGGCTTCGGCTTCGGCTTCTGTCGCTGCCTGTTTCCTTCCGCCTTGTTCTGCGACCGGAAGCACCTTAACCTGCTTTCTGCATCGATCTACTACGTAGTCCAGTTCGCCTTACCCACCTTCCGTCTCGCGTCCATCCCGGCGGAACCACCATTGGCGGCGACGTGAGACCAAAAATCGGGGGGATTTGCTCTCACATCCGAGTTTTCAAAATGGGGATGGAATCGGGGTGCCATTTATTATTACCGGTAGTTATATTTGATGGGGCTCCGGTCACGATTCCAATCCCCCGCAAGACTGGAAACTGTTCGCTGTGCTGCCGAGACAACGGCCGAGACAACTGTGGTGCCCAACCCAACTTTCTGCCCCATCGCGGTCATGTGCCGAAACAACAAGACAAAACTGATTCCCTAAACTACTGCGAAAAGTGTCGAAATGAAAATCGATGTTTACTGCACAGAATGTCAGAAGAAGTATTTAATCGATCCGCAGCACGAGGGACGTAAAGTCAAATGTAAGTCCTGCGGAGCCTCTTTTGTCGCGCAAGCGGTAGCCGAATTAGAAACGGCAGATATTTTCGAGGCCGACATTCCTAGGGCCCCTGCCCTGGAGTTGCCAGTAACGAGGTCGTCTGTTCCGACGGCACGCTCCCCGGAATCACCCGCCAATTCCCCAACCTCGCAATCGGTCCCAGCCCATGGGGAAATTTCGTTTACATTGTTGTCAACGAGTCTGTTGCAAGACCCCAAAGGCGTGACACTGCATGGCCGCCTGAAATTGTCTCATATCGCCGCGATGTATCCCAAACGCAAGACAACCACGATGCCGTCGTTCGCCACGGGGGGGTGCGATGCCGGTTACGGGGTCAGGCAACTACACGCCTGCAAATGACAATAGCTATCCGGTATCACAGCAATCGTCCAGCACCGGTGGGGATCCGATAGCAGCGGCGATCGGATATGGGATGTTGGCTGTGGGGATGCTGGGGTTGATTGCAACTCGGTTTATACCCGCTCTATACATTTTGGGTTGGTTTCAATCGCCTCTGTTTGCAATGCTTGTGATTGTCGGTTGCTGTTTTGTCATGTTGGGTCACAGCCATCAGTGGTCGCGAGGCATGTTGATTACCGCTTTCCCTGGATTGTTGGCATTGATTGTCTTGGCGTTTTCCGCCTTCACTTTTGTTGGCGGGTTTGGTTCCAGGTCGGCGATCAGCCTGGGTGGACCGTCCCGTGGTTTCGAGCGGCCCTCCCAATGGACAACGTCGGACGGGAGGACGCGGCCAAGGTCATCGCGTCGCCTGCAATCCGAGTCCTCTCGGTCACGGGAAATGCCAGACGCTATGCAACCTGCGGATACGCAACCCCAACCGTCACCTTTTCCCGCAGCGGGAAATAACACTGTCCCCGGAGCCTTCAATCCTGCAGCCTCTGGCGCAGACGTTGCGGATTTTATGGCTGAGGATAGGAATGAGAACGAATGGGGAGCAAAAGAAATAGTTGAAAGATTAGAAGAGAAAGGTTTCTTACCACCGTCGTTTCCCGATCCAAAAACGCAAACTCCAAAACCGAAAGAAGAAACCCGCACGGGAACACCGCCAGGCAGGGAGCGGAATCCGTTTGAAACAAATTCCGAAGAGCAAAATAGGTCTACAGATAACCGTGACTCAGCCAAACAATCGTCTTCATTGCCAATGGGAGGGGACGATTTTGACGATGTTGAATTCGCTGAAAAACTGTTGACTTTCCAATCACGGCATGAGTTCATTCTGGCCTATCAAGAGAGTCAAAGTCTCAATCAACAATTGAATACCCATTTGCGGCGCGAACATGGTGCATTTGCATTCGACCGAGAACTTGCCGGTTGGGTAGGGCCGGGTACAAGTCCACGAAAAAGTAGCGCGACAAACGCCGCTAAAACTCCATTTGTCCCGATTGTCGGAGTAAAAATAATCGCCGATTTATCTGGGGAGCATTTGACCACATTGGTCCCCTGTTATGAATCTGACCCAGTCAATACGTTTCAGGCGCCTGAGGGGTATGTCATTACAGGTTTCCGGTCAACAGTACAAAAATACGTAACCGCCATTCAGTTCGTTTGCCATCGTCAGACAGAACAAGGAATTGACTTAGCGGATTCGCAATCCAGTGCGTGGTTTGGAACGCCTCAAGGTGAACCGGTCTTGTATGGTGGTCAGCACCCGATTGTCGGGTTTTGGATTGATTCCTCGGCGCTGGGCATGAAGTCCCTGGGTATTTTTCACCAGCCTCAATAAGTTTCCGAGCAGATTGAAACATGGATCAACAAGAAATAAAATCGGCCCATCAACAGATTTTGGAACAGGTCAGTCGCCCGATTGAAGCGGTCAAGATGGAATCGGGGTATCGCCTCAAATTAATATTGGCGGCGACGATTGCCGTGATGGCGATTATGGTTTACTTGATCGTGATTATTGCAACGATTTACGTGTCGATCGTGGGGGCCTGGATGGGATCGGGAGCCTTGGATTCGGTCAATTCAGGGCGTGCCCGAGGTATGGGTTTCATGTTGTTCGTGCTCGGTCCCCTGTTTGCCGGTTTGTGTGTTTTAGTCGCCCTGTTGAAACCTGTTTTGATCCCTGCTGCAGACGATCGGTTGAACGATGAATTGGAATTGAATCCCAACCACGAATCTGTCTTGTTCGAATTTGTGCGGAGACTGTGTGGAGCGATGAATGCGCCCATGCCGGCGGCCATCGCCGTGAATTCGGACGTGAATGCCTCGGCCAGTTTTTTGCGAGGTCCGTTTGATGGGAAACTCAAATTGACAGTGGGGATGCCGTTGGTACTAGGCATGAATGTTCAGCAATTGGCCGGGGTACTCGCCCATGAGTTTGGTCATTTTACCCAGCGCAGCGGGATGCGGTTGACTTGGTTGATTGGCGGCATTTGTGGTTGGTTCTACCGTGCGACCTTCGAACGCGATCGTTGGGATCAATGGCTATATGACAACTCCCAATCCCTGGATTCATGGGTGACGTTGATATTGCTGGCAGCACGCGGGATTGTCTGGTTGGTTCGCCTGGTTCCTTTTGGATTGTTGGTGTTGTGTAATTTTTTCTGCGCCCGATTGTTACAAGAAATGGAATTTGATGCCGATCGCTATGAAGCTCGCGTGTCGGGCAGCGAGGCCTTTGGTGGAACGGTTCGCCGTTTGATGCAACTGGGAATGGCGTCAGCAGAATCGTTAGAATCTCTCGAACGGTTGCAGGGTGAGGGGCGTTTACCGGACAATCTATCTCAGTTGGTAGTATCCGGCGTGGGGTTGTTGCCTCCCGATCGTTTGAAGGAAATGGATCGGCTGATCCATGAGGGCGAGACGGGCCGTTTCGATACGCATCCCTCCGACAAAGATCGAATTGCAAATGCCGCACGCGAGAAAGCCCACGGGACGCTGCACGTTACCGCACCGGCATCCATCCTGTTTCGCAACGCATTGGCCCTCTCGCGAACGTTGACGATCAATTTGTATCGTCAGGCTTTCCAGGAAGAGTATGATCCGAAAAAGGTTTTGGCCACAACTGGGATTGTTGAGCAGTTGGCCACGGAGAGTGCGGAGCGCCAGCTCAGTGAGAATTTTTTACTCCATCAATTTCAGATGTTCCGCACGTTTACACTGCCGCGAGAGACACTCGGTAACAAAGTTGAAATTGGGCCATGGAAAAAAGAAACCCAGTTGCGGCGACAACAGCTATTACAATCGGCAACGGAATACGTTTTAGCGAGACGGCAGATCGGCGATTTGGTGGATGAGATGGTGGGCTTGTCGGTGGCTCGAATGTATTTGTCCGCGGAAACAAAACTGGAGAAACTTCCTCCTTCTCTCGCTGTTAAAAACTTGGAACAGGTCCGATCCCGCCTGACTGAAATCGCTCGCCGCGAACAGGAATTGGCAGCGAAACAGGAGTCCTTTCGCCGGATGCAGGGACAACGGTTGCTGGGAAATTTAGAATGGCTTCGCTCACCGGCCATTCGTCAGAAACTGGGGCGCGATGAATCCGTTATCAAAGAAGTCAGCGATTTATTGCATTGTTACTCACTATTGCGTCGCCATCAATTGTTGTTTGAGCGTTTCAATTTTGAAGTGCAATTGACGGCATCAGTCGCCGAAGTTTTTTCCGAAGGAGAAAGGGACGAATGGGCGGCGGTGGTGGTTCAACAAGGCACTCAGTTGGGGCATTACCTCGCAAGCATTCGGCACAAGTTGCAAGAGGTACCCTATGCATTTGAACACGGAGAGGGTGGTGTTTCCGTAGGATATTATTTGTTGCCAGAAGTTCCCGATAGTGAGAACCCGCAAGAGATTATGGTGGCAGCCGCGCAAACCGTTCGCTCGCTCGTTGTCCTCGTCCAGCGAATCGTTTGGCGTCTGACATCAATTGCAGCTGAAGTTGAGCAGGCAATGGGGTTTGGAGCGTTGGACTTGCCGCAGGGGTTGGCTGATGCCCAAGAGTCGGCTTGAGCCATTTAGAGCCATTCCGAGTGACCGCCCTCTTGTTTGAATACTGAGTCCAAACTGTTCAACGCCGTAAACTGACCGGCAGGGTATGATGGGTTCAAGCGGAACGAGAATAACCCTTGGCCTTGATCAAACACGCTTCGGCCATTTCGTTCGTGGGGACCAATCGCTGAATATCATCGCGATTTTTTTTGAACCAACTGGCGACAATCAATTGCAAGTTGATATCTAAGATATTCCCTGAGGCTTCCACGGGTTGGCGATGGATGTTTGTTAAGGCCTCGGCAGCTTCCGCGGCCTGTCGGGCCGAGCGGGGTTCCAGAATGGTGGCAGCCAATCGGCCCCCTCGAAAAACGGTCCACAGGCGGCGAGAACGAGAGACCGGGCAGGCCATGATGCCATTGATCACCGTTTCCAATCGCTTCAGTCGGCCCAGCTGCCGGTCGAGACGCGAAAGGGCTTGCCATTGATTGCGAAGAACCGCTGCCCGCTCGAAATGGAATCGCGCCGCAGCGTCACTCATTTGGCGTTCCAGATGGGGAAGCGTTGTTGTGTCGCTCCCGTTCAAAAATGCCACCGCGCGTTCGACGTTGGAGCGATAGGTCGCTGGAGAACAAGTGCGAGCGCAGGGGGCGGGACAGCTGCCGAGTTCGTGGCGAATACACTGAGCCCGCACGGTTTCCGCAAAGAGAACAAGTTGGTCCGTGAATTCAAATTTTGTTTTGTCCGAACAGTCGCGAAGTTGGAACTGATGATTCAGAGCTTCGACTGAATCGTTCAACTGCGTCGTCCCCATGATCGGGCCAAACACGGCCGAAGCATTTTTGGGCAGGCGTTTCGCCACAAACGCATGCGGGGCGGGTGAATCGCTGAGGCAGACGAAGGCCGGTTGGCGTCGAGTCGGTTGGCCTTGGCTATTGAACTGGGGTTGCCAGCGATGAATCAATTCTTGCTCCCGCAACAACGCCAACAATTCATGGGCGATCGGCTCCCAAACAATCTGGCTCGATTGTTGCCGAATACGCAACATCTTTGGATCCGACGGTGTTTTGGCAAAGTAGGACAATAGTCGATGTCGCAGCGCTTTGGATTTGCCCACATAGATGAGCTGGCGATCTTGATTCAGCCAACCATAGATCCCGGGAGTGGTTGGACATTCGCGACGGAGCGTCGGACGAAATTCTGCAGCCACCGAGGGTAGGTCCACGGTGGTCGGTTCGCCCATGGCCCTATCGGTAATGAGCGAAGGTCCGAAGGATTCAAACTCCTCGGGAAAATTTCCAATGATGGAAGACACTGCCGACCTCCTCGATGTCATGAATGGCGGCGCGAATGGTGTGGCTACTGCATCGCGATAAAAAGGGCGCCGTTACTCGTCCTGAATTTGTGTGGGTCATAATAACATATTTTGTTCCCCTTTCAGCAGGACGCGAACAGTAAAAGGACAGGGATGCTATCGCTTGTATGTGGGGTCAGCCACAGGATCGCCAGAAAGAAAATCTAGGAAACGTTTGAACGAACTGAACGGTTGTTGTGCGGTCACCATGCTTTGCCCTCCACAGCGAGTTTATCAAGAGCTGGAGCGATGGGAAATTTGGAGGGGACGTGATTTTAAGTGGCAATGTAGTCAGACAAAAATCTAGATTGGCTGGGTCTGCTATCGTGTTGGCACGTGTTGAACGAATCCCCCTGCCAAACCAGGAGGCAAAAATGGTCCGTAAGGCACAATGAAGAAGAATCTCTCTTTAACCTGACATATGTGGGTTTTAGTGTTGGATTCGATGCCTTTAACAGATTGCGGGTGGCGCGGCGGGGAGTTGGAGTCGCAGGCGAGATGCGAAAAAAATTGGTTTATAGTTCTTCAAAATCGACTTTTTCTTGCGGCGCTAACGCTGCGTCTGCCGATATACCAGGTAACTGCCCTTCACCGGGAGGACGGGATACGGATCGTCTCGTTTCAGGATAGAAGTCACGTCATGGCGATGGAGCGACATGATGTGACTTTTTCGTGCGCGGTGCCCTTGTTTGTCTCGCCGCCATCCTCACCTCGACGCCCGTCGAACCGCCGCCCATCCAGCTCGGGCATCGGCATGCGAACCCAAAATCATCACCGTGACTTTTCAGGGGTTGGAATACGGTTTACGATTCTTTCATCGCTAGTTTATTGGAATTTTTAGGAACGGATGTGCTGCAGCAGGTTCATCGCGGGG
>JBGSIY010000026.1:0-5291 GCA_041742275.1 Pirellulaceae bacterium
CTTAATTCGATTCATACGCTAGACTGTGCGAGTTGGGCAATCATCCATTCGACAAAGCTCCGGTGCGGTGCGTTCAATTGCAGTCATCTTAGGGAGCTTTGCATTCGGAATGTAATACATTGCTCCTGCGAAACAAAGCCGACTTTCGGACGGTAGTCTGGGTTGCCATGGCCATTGCTTTGGTGATCATCCAATTTATTTGGCCGGCGACGGTGATCTTCCTGTTTCCCTTCTCTTGCTATCTGGCAATCGCCTGTGGAGTGATCTCACACAATCACAATCACCATACCACATTCTCGGTCAAGCGACTCAACAATGGCTTTGGGCATCTACTAACCCTCTTTTACGGTTATCCCACGCTGATGTGGATTCCGACTCATAATCTCAATCATCATCGCTTCACCAATCGTCCGGGGGACGCCACGATTACTTGGCGATACACGAATTTGCATAACTTGTGGGTCGTCTTAACCTACCCTTTTGTTTCCGGATACTTCCAGCGCGAGCCGGTAAAAGCCCATATTCGGCGTGCCAAGTTGAAAAACCGGAAACTGTACTATCGAATCTTGTTTCAGTACACGATCTGGATTGGTGTTTACGCGGGAATGTTATGGTTAGCCTGGTACCTGCATCACGATAAGCAGAATTGGACGGGTTTGTACGTTTGGTTATTTGCGATTCTAATCCCAGCCATGATGTCGGCCACCGTGATCATGATGTTTAATTATGTTCAACACGTACATACGGATGCCTGGTCCGATCACAATCATTCTCGCAATTTCACTAGCCGTAGTTTCAATTTTCTTTTTTTTAACAATGGTTACCACACGGCGCACCACAAACGGCCGGGACTCCATTGGAATGCCTTGCGCCAGGCACACGAAAAGATTGTGAGCCAAATCGATCCGGCTCTAAACGAATCAAGTCTGTGGTGGTTTCTGGTTCGTCAATACATTCTCGCCCCGTTTTTTCCACGATTTGGCACCAACCAAATCGGCAGTCCACCGAATCGACTCGACTGAAAACAGGAATATCCGGTTCAATTGCGTGCCCTGCGGTGTCTATAATGGCCAGACACCGGAGCGGATCGTCGGTGATACTGCAATTAATCCAGCAAAGAACCTGACAGGAACGGTTTCATGCAAGAATTGATTAAGGAACTCCTGGCGGCTTCGGTTAACGACCGAATAAAAATTTTGGAACGGGAGTTTGGAACCAACGAAGAGCTAAAAGCCGAGGCACTTGCTAAGCTGGCGATTCAAGAAAACTCGGCCCCCGGTCGAGCATTGCCTTCACCCGCATTGCCGCCTGATTTTTCTGGCCCCGGTACGCTGGCCGAACCAGCCCGCGAGGCGGGACGTCGTTCGCCCTCGATACCCTTTGTCAGCGATCGCTACGAGCTCACCTCCCTCATTGGCTTCGGCGGCATGGGAGCCGTCTGGAAAGCGGAACAAAAAGTTCCCGTTCGCCGAGCGGTTGCCATCAAACTGATCAAACGATTTGGCGCCTCGGAACAGGTGATCCGCCGATTCGAAGCGGAACGTCAAGCGCTGGCGATCATGGATCACCCCCACATTGCAAGAATCTACGACGGAGGGACCACCGATTCGGGTGAACCCTATTTTGTTATGGAACTTGTCGACGGAATTCCCTTAACAGAGTTTTGCGACCAACGACAATTGGCGGTTCGAGATCGTCTCGAGTTGTTTGGCAAGGTTTGTCAAGGCGTTCAGCATGCTCATCAAAAGGGAATCTTGCATCGCGATCTCAAGCCTGGAAATATCCTGGTGGCCATGATTGACGGAATACCGGTTCCCAAAGTCATCGACTTCGGCGTGGCCAAGGCCCTGGATCAAAAACTGATCGACGAATCACTGCACGAAACCGGCGCTATTGTCGGAACGCCAACTTATATGAGCCCAGAGCAAGCCGACCCGCATGCACTCGACATTGACACGCGAACGGATATTTATTCATTGGGAGTGATCCTCTATGAACTGCTTGTAGGCATGCCGCCCTTGGACGCCCAAGACTTCAAACGTGCCGCCGTGCTCGAGATGTTGCGGATGGTCCGCGAAGTGGATCCTCCGCGACCAAGCACCCGACTCAGTAGCGCTGACAACCTCCCCTCCATTGCCGCATGCAGGGCGATTGAGCCCGGAGAATTGATGCGTTGGGTCCGCGGCGACATCGACTGGATTGTCATGAAGGCACTTGAAAAAGAACGCGACCGGCGCTACGCCAGCCCCAACGAATTGGCAGCCGATATCCAGCGGTTCCTGACTCACGAACCCGTTATGGCCCGGCCACCCAGTCGTAGTTATCGAGCGAGGAAGTTTGTGCGTAAATATCGCGGTGCCGTCATGGCCGCCAGCTTGATTCTATTTGCCTTATTGGCTGGACTGGCCGGAACCGCGTGGGGATTATTGGAAGCCAACAAGCAGCGATCGCTTGCCACACTGGCGGCCAACAGAGAGTCGGAACGAGCCGAAGGGGAACGCCAGGCGAGAATACAAGCACAGCAATCAGCCGATGCGGAACGAGCGGCCAACGAGCTGACCCAAAAAAGACTAACTCAAATCGAACGAAATAATAAAATCATCTCCTCCATTTTCGACGACTTTGATATTCGAAAATCTCGAAAAGATACCGAGCCGTTGGAAGTGGTTTTGGCCAACCGTCTCGTCGCGGCGGGAAATCAACTGGATGAGGATCGGGTAGGTGAACCCCTGGTCGTGGCGTCGCTTCAGCACGATTTGGCGAGTTCGTTGCTCAGCCTCGGATTTCCCGAGGAATCAATCCCTCTCTTTGAAAAAGCTCTGGCGGTCAAGTCATCGCTTCTCGGTGATGGCGATCGCGAAACACTGGCCACTCTGGTCAATCTGGCCGAGGCCCTTGAAATGGTAGGCCAACTTCAAACCGCGCTGCCACTAAAACAAAAAGCCTACAATAAGTTGAAAAAACTGCAGGGCGAGGAACACCCTGATACGCTGATGGCACAAAGCAATCTGGCTGTTGGGCTCAGTCGCAATGGTCAATATGAACAAGCTCTGGCGTTATTCAAGTCGGTGCTGGAAGCCCGCAAACGCGTACTCGGCCCAGACCACTTTGATACTTTCTCAAGCATGAATAATTTGGCACAAGGCTATAACGACGTCGGCGATCTCAACAGTGCCTTAACGATTCAGAAAGAGACTTACGATCGAATGAAAACGACGTTGGGCGCGGACAATCCCGATTCCCTGCTTGCCCTGATCAACCTAGCTGCCGGATATCGCTCTTCAGGGGATAACAAGACGGCCCTGCGTTTGATGGAAAGCGCCTTGAAGCAAACCGTCGATCGTTTGGGAACCGACCATCCCACGACGCTCATGGCGATGAACAATTTGGGTGCAACGCTTTGGTCAATGGGGTTCCGCGAACGTGGCCTCCCTTTGATCGAAGAATGTTACCGGCTCAGCCGCGATAAACTGGGAGAGCGCAACCCGGATACGCTCAGTCGTATGGCGGCCATGGTTACCGTCCTGTCCGACTTGGGCAATAACGATGCTGCCATTCCGCTGGGCGAAGAATGTTTGAAGTTGACAACAGAAGTTCTGGGGGCCGAGCATCCGGATACGTTGACTAGTTTGTCCGCATTGGGCGATTGTTTCGTTGAGGTCGGCCAGTTCGAAAAAGCTCTGCCGCTGCTGACCGACTTACTGGATCGTCGAACCAAAATCTTGGGACGGGATCACCCCCGCACGCTGGTGGCGATTAATCAATTGGGCGGAATGTATCTGAAAATGGGGACGGTGGATCGTGCTCTGGAATTGTTTCAGGAATCACTGTTGCTGAAGCAAAAAAAATATGGCGATGACCACCCCGAAACGCGAGCCGCCGAGGGAAACCTGGCGGTGATCTATCGGCAACTGGGACGACTGGATCTCGCCTTGCCGTTGATGCAAAAAGTCCTGGACAGCTTGAAAGCAACTATGGGTGAAAACCATCCCAACACGGTCGCCGCCCATTTCAATATGGCAGCGATCCTCATCGCGGACGGCAAGACCGATGACGCGTTAAAAGCCTTTGAGGAATTTCGCGCCGGCTTCCAGTCTCAATCGAACAACAACCGTCCTCTGTTTGCATCGCTGTCAATGACGTTTTCCCGCCGATTGTTTGCGGTAGGCGAATTTTTACCGGCCGAGGAATTTCTTCGCGATGCAGTCGATATCGGTTTGGAGTTCGAGCCCGATGCTTGGACGACGTTTGCAGCACAAGCATTGCTGGGCCGTGTGCTGTTGGTCAAGGACGAATACGAAGAAGCCGATGCGCTGCTCATTACTGGCTACGACGGAATGAAGTCGCGAATCGATTCGATTCCGACTGAAGACAGGATTTTGCTCGCTGAAACATTGGACCAATTGATAGCGTTGTGTGAGGCGACCGAGAATTCGGAGGGAGCCGAAAAGTGGCGGGAAGAACGCAACAAATGAACAAGTAAACATGCTAACATGTAACAATTGGATCCTCCTGGCGAAGTTTACAATCTTGCCCAATCGACAAACGGGGAACCCAAAACGGCTACCGATTTTTCTAAAATTTTGCTGACGTGCACCTGCTTAATTCCTAGAGGACATGGGTTGCCACGGCCTCTGCTTGAGTGCGTAACTCCGGGACGGCCGTGCTTTCCCAACTGGATGGCTTTCCCTGTGTTCCAACGACAAACAAATTGTCTAGAATCTCCCCCTGACCATCAATAGATCGTCCATCCTCATCGGTTTTTAGACCCAAGGATAATTCGTCCGGTGGAACCCAGTCATGAACCAACAGCGACCCGATAACGGGATTCGCTTCTGCAAAATTCGATGCGGTAGGGCCCGTGCAATTAATCACCCAACCTGCATCGATTTTGTTCGTCCGCTCGGCACCGCGTTGGCGAACAATCATTGTGACTTCGTCTTCCTCCGCTTGAACAGCAACGACACTACCTGTCATCATGACGATTTGCCCATTAGCCTGCAACTCGGCAAATCGTTTGGCAACCTGCCATGCGATCCGGTGACGATGAATTTCCCAATAGGGCCGCAATCGTTTTAAGAATTGCTCTTGTTCTCTTCGGGGCAAGGCTTTCCACAGCGCCTGGGTGTGTGGCCTCAAGCCATCCACGACCGCCCGCCAATCGGCTCCTTGTCGAGCCAGTTCTTTGGTAAGCCTGGGAATAACTTGACACACGTTTCTGATTTGCACTCCGCCTGGCGTTTGGATTAAATCGGCGACAAGAGCTTTCAGGTCGACGGGAGGTGTTGGTT